>DASPWV010000503.1:0-10878 GCA_035637635.1 Vicinamibacterales bacterium
GATGGCGTACGTCGAGGGCTCCGACCTCGCGACGCTTCTCAAGAAAGAGACAAAGCTCACCACATCGCGTGCGTTGCGGATCGCGCGCGGCGTCGTTTCCGGGTTGATTGCCGCTCACCATGCCGGCGTCGTTCATCGCGATCTGAAGCCCGCCAACATCATGATCGCCGCAGACGATGAGCCGACGATCATGGATTTCGGCATCGCGCGCTCTGCCGACGGACCGAGTGTCGGTCCTGTGTCGAAGAAAGGCGGCGCGACTGCGGATCTCGGCGGCGCTCACATGCACCCTCACACGATGGCGGGCGCGATCGTGGGCACCGTCGAGTACATGGCGCCCGAGCAGGCGAAGGGCGAGCCCGCCGATCAACGTGCGGACATCTATGCGCTCGGACTGATTCTCTACGACATGCTGATCGGCGGCCGGAGATCGGAGCGCGCGACGAGTGCGATCGCCGAGCTGCAGGGTCGCATGGAGAAGGCGCCTCCCGCACCGCGCAGCGTCGACATCGAGATTCCACCCGCGATAGACGCCATCATCACGCGCTGTCTGGATCCCGATCCGGACAAACGCTTCCAGACAACGCTCGATCTTCAGGCGGCTTTTGACAGGCTCGACGAAGACGGCAAGCCCATTCCGATCATCCGCCGCGTCAGCCTGCGGACGATGATTGCCGCCGTGGCGCTCATGTTCATCGCGTTGATCGGCACGTGGCAGTACGCCCGGCGCTTCGTGGTGCCGCAGGAGCATGGACCGGTGTCTGTGCTGATCACGAATTTCAACAACTCGACCGGTGATCCCGTCTTTGACGGTTCGCTCGAACACGCGTTCACGGTCGATGTGGAGGGCGCTTCGTTCATCGGCACATTCGATCGCTTCGAAGCGCGAAGAATTGCTGAGCGGCTGAAGCGCGGCAGCACTCTCGACCAGGAGGGCGGCCGCCTGGTGGCGGCGCAACAAGGCGTCAACGTCATTCTCGCGGGTTCCATCGCGCCGCAGGATTCTGGCTATGCGATTTCGGTGAGAGCGATCGACCCGCGTGACGGCAAACAGCTGTGGACGGAGAGCGCGCGCGCAAAGGACAAGTCGGAGGTGCTGTCGGCCCTCGGCAGCGTCGCCGCCGAGGTGCGGAAGCAGCTCGGCGACAACGGATCGAAGAGCGAGCGGATGGCCGCCGCCACGATAACGGCCAACCGCTCGCTCGACGCCTTGCGCGAGTACGCGGTAGCGCAGGATCTGTTCCTGATCGGCAAAGTCGAGGAAGCGGTTCCATACTACCGGCGCGCCGTCGAAGCCGATCCGAACTTCGGCCGCGGGTACGCGAACTGGGGTCTTGCCGCCTTTTCGCTCGGCCGCAAGGACGAGGCCGAAGTGCTGTGGAAGAAAGCGTTGTCGCTCGCCGACCGGATGACCGAGCAAGAGAAGTACAACACACTCGCGACCTACTACGCGACCATCGCCCGCAACTACGAAAAGGCTATTGAATCGTATGAAATGCTGACCAAGCTTTCACCTGCGAACGCGCGAGCTCACAACAATCTGTCGATCGCGTACTTCAACGTTCGCAATTTCGCGAAAGCAATGGAAGAAGCCAAAAAGGCCGTGGACCTCTACCCGCGGAACGTGAATCGGCGAGTCAACTACGCCTTGTACGCGATGTACGCGAGCAACTTCGATTTAGCATCGACACAAGCGGATGAGATCGCGAAAGAAGCGCCGGGCATCTTTCAAACCTACGTGCCTCTAGCTATGGCCGCCATTGCCAAGAATGATTTTGGCGCGGCCGAAGCGGCATATGAGCGGATGGCCAAGGCGAACGCCCAAGGTGCGTCCCTGGCCGCAACTGGCAAGGCCGATTTGGCGATCTACCGCGGTCATTATTCGGAGGCGCAAGCCATTCTGACCGCAACCATCGCAGAAGACCGGGCCGCCAAGCGAACGGCGGGACTGGCTGCCAAACTCATTGCACAGGCGGAAGCCGAGGAAGCGATGGGCAACGTGACAGTCGCCGTGAAAGCGGTCCGCGAAGCCTTGCAACTCGGACGCGACGAAAGCGTGCTCGTTCCGTCGGCACTGTTGTTGGTACGTGCAGGTCTTTCGGCTGAGGCTGACGATATTGCGGCGGAGCTCGACAATCAGCTGCAGACCCAGACGCGCGCCTACGCAAAAGTGATCGACGGCCGAATCGCGTTAGGCAAAAAGCGGCGCGCATCGGCAATCGATGCATTTCGCGAAGCAATCAAACTCACGGACGTTTGGATGGCGCGCTTCGAGATGGGCGTCACCTATGTCGAGGCCGCACATTACGCCGAGGCGATCGACGAGCTCGAGGCGTGTATGAAGCGGCGCGGTGAGGCGATGGCGATGTTCCTCGACGAATCACCCACCGTGCGATACCTTGCGACGCTTCCCTACTGGCTGGCACGCGCGCAGGAAGGACTCGGCCAGCAAGCCGCTGCTACTGCGAACTACAAAGCGTTTCTCTCACAGCGTTCCGACGCGACGACGGATCCGCTCGTGATCGACGCTCGTAAGCGAGCGGGATCCTAAACTGTTTCGCTGCTGAATCTGGCGATTTGGTGATCTGGAGATTTGGAGCAGATTTGGAGATTTGGCAATCTCCAGACCTGAACAGTCGCAAATCTCCAACCGGGAATTTCAGCGCGACAGATCGCCGAACTGATGTGCGTGGTCTTTAGCCCGCCGTCGACCGCAAGGGCTTTCCAGAACGACATGCGATCAGATCTGCCGGTGAGGGGCGCGCTTATTCCCAGACCTGTCGGGTGGAACTCTCCGTGCGAATGCTGTCCATGGATCATTCGAGAGAGCGGACCGGTGCGGCCGGTCCGCTCTCGATAAAGTCTCACGGTTTGACAAGGAACTGGAACGGACCGTTCACCTGATCACCCGTGTCGCCAAATACCCCGTTGTGGTTCAAATCGAGGATCACCCGGCCATTCCAGCAGCCGGCCGTCACGGGGGCAATCAACTGCCAGTTGAATTGCCACGTGTTCGCTCCAGCCGTCGGATGTGGGTTCGCCGCCGTGAAGTACTGGAAGTTGCTGTTGCCCGGGAAGTCCCGATTGATTTGTTGCGTGCTCGGATCTTCAGCGCCACTGCAATTCTTCGCGCCGACCGCACCGAGCCTCACAAATCCGATAGCAAGCAAATCCCGCACAGCGGATGAGTCGATCGCGACACCATTTGTATCGGTGTACTGCCAGACGAGCGGCACGGCCTGACCGAGATTCCAGGTCTTCTTCGGTGGCGGCTGATATGGCGCCAAAAGCCCGTTGAAGCCGTAGCCTGGTGTGACGGTGATCGATACCGTGGCCGTATTCGAATTCAGCGCTCCGTCATTGACCCCAAACGTAAAGCTGTCGGGGCCAACGTAGTTGAGCTGGGGCGTGTATGTCCGGTTCGCTCCCGACCCAGTCAGCGTTCCGTGAGTAGGTGGCGTGACAATGGTGTAGGTAAGCGGGTCCCCTTCGACATCCGCGGCTGTGAGCGTGATGGCTACGGCCGTGTTCTCTGCGGTGGTGACGCTCTGGGAATTCGCCACTGGCGCGTCGTTCACCAGAGTGATGGTGATCGTAACACTCGCCACGTTGGAGTCCACCGAGCCGTCGTTCGCTTTGTAGGTGAAGCTGTCGCTACTGTTGTAATTCGCGGCAGGTGTGTAGGTAAACGAACCATTCGCATTCAACGTCAGTGACCCGTGCGCGGGGCCGCTCACAAGGACTGCTGCCAACGTGTCCCCATCGACATCGGTGTCGTTCCCAAGGACACCAGGCGCAGCGACCACGAGCTGCACGTCCTCGTTCGTGCTGTAACTGTTGTTGGCCGCCGTCGGGGCGTCATTGACCGGGGTGACGGTGATCGAGACGGTCGCGAGATTCGAATTGAGCACGCCGTCATTGGCCCTGAACGTGAAGTTGTCGGACCCGTTGTAGTTCGCATCGGGCGTGTACGTGAGGCTTGGCGCCGTGCCGCTCAGCGTACCGTAGGTGGGGCCCGAGACGATGTCGTACGTCAAGGTGTTGCCATCGGCGTCGGTCGCCACGAGATTGATAGCGACAGGCGTGTCTTCGTTGGTGGTTGGAGACGCGTTCGACGCGACCGGCGCGTGATTGCCGTAATGCGCGCTGGCGTTCGGATCAGCCTGCGCCGTTACCGTGATCGAGGCCTGCTGCGGATTGAACGTGAAGGGTTGGCCGTCATAGGTTTCTTGGTGATAGATGCGGATCAGCACGAACGCACTCTCACCGCTTTGCAACACAAGGCTTGAATCGGCTGTATTCTGACCGCCCGTCATCCCGACGTTCGTCACGGTCTCGATGCGCGGGACCCTGTGCACGTCGCACGCGTTTCCAGTCGCTGTCGCGACGGACACCCGCGCGATCACGAGCTGCCAGATCAGATCCCCAGGAAGCGCCGCGATTGCCGTATAGAAGTCGTAGCCCGACGCGATGTTACCGTCGTTCGTGAAGAACGATGACAATTGCGTCACCTTCGGCTGCTCGTAAACCGTGTTGTTGGTGTTGGGATCCGAAGGCGTCGTATTTGTCGGATCGAAAATCGGGTTCGCCGGGTCGTAGATCGGATTCGTTGGGTCGAAGATCGGATTCGTTGGATCGTAGATCGGATTCGCCGGATCGTAGATCGGATTCGCCGGATCGTAGATGGGATTCGCTGGGTCGTAGATTGGATTCGCGGGATCGTAGATGGGATTCGTCGGATCGAAAATCGGATTCGCCGGATCGAAGATCGGATTCGTCGGATCGAAAATCGGGTTATCGACTTGCTGGACCGTGCCATCGAAGACCGTTAGTGATACATCATGCGTCTCCGGGTCACCGCCAATCGCCGAGGATGGGGTGATGATGACCGACCGTTTGAAACCATCTGTAACGTTTTCCTGGACCGTGACGATCGTTACCGGAACCGGTGGATCGCTCGGCAGAAACAATGTGACAGCCCTAGTGTTGTTCCCGGGAACCTCGAGGGAAAGGGACGTTTTTGTCGAGTCGGTAAGCGAAAACGATCCATGGTCGGTTGACACGTTGTATTGCCGCGCTGCTGTCGTCGTGTTCCCCACGAAGATTCCGTACGCTCGCAGGCCCGAGGCCGTGCTTGATTCATCCAGCACACCTGCGACGACATTGTCGACCAGCGCCGCCGTATACACGTTCTGGTTCTTGTTGGCGGTGGGAACGCCATTCACGACGCACTGTGACCCTGCCGCCTGCCAGTTCTCGATCTGGTTGCCGGTGGCATCGGTCGTCAGCCACGCATTCGTGGGCTCTGGTGGGTGACTTGTTCCCCCCGTATTCGGATCCGCGTCGCTCCCGAAAGAGAAATACGAGGGTATCGCGTCCCGGTTATCGGTCCAGGTGACATGCGTGACCACGGATTCGGTTGCCTCGGCCGTGTTTTCTGAGCCATCGGGATTGACGGCAAATGGACGATAGCCAATTGACCCGTCGGTTTTGGTATACGGAACGAGAGTGCGGTCGGGCACCAGATCAATGTAGTCGCTGATGAACGGCAACTTTCCAAACATCGGCCAGTTCACCGCGTCGTACTCGGTTTGAAGTACGAGATCCCCGATCCTGCCGAATCGATAACGCGAAACCTGAATGCTCGGCCGGAAGTTACCGTTGGCGTCTGATCGCGCCGCCCTGATGTCCATGGTATTGGTCGGCGGTGGCGGGATCGGATCCAATACGAAGCGGCCAATCTGGTAAGTCAATGGATTGTCTGAGATCTTCGCCGTGCCGAATAAATTCGAGGTCCATGGCGGATCGAATGCTCGCGGGGCGCTGTCGTTCCGCTGGTCAACCCACGCGACCGTCAGAATCCTGCCGCTGCACGTGAGCGCTGGCTGTAGCTGATTGCCTTTGAGTCCCGGCGCATCGTCGACGGCGGTAACATTCCATTGGTTACCCTGAAGCTTCGCGACCTTGACACGCGCGTAACCATACGGATCGGGACGCTCAGAAAAAGCGACGTACGTGACGCCATTGCTGGTGACGCACCCCGTTGGATACGCATTCGTTCGAAACATCCGATAGACGTCGTTCGGAGGCGCTGCCGGCAAGGACACTTGGTCGGGCGCGCGTGAGGCGTTCGCCAACCCAAAACTCCTGACGACGGAAGGCTTGCTCCAGCTTTTGCCCGGCGTAGTCGGGCCAGACTTCGAGTGTAGGATCTGGCCTTCGACACCGAGATTGGCGGTTGCAAAGACGCGCCAGGTCGCGTTGATCGATCCGTCCGGTGAGCCAAACAGGTTCACCGACTGGTTGATCGCATAACTCTCGCTGACCTTTGCGCTGTACTTCCAAGGAATGGTCCACTGGGGCCATGTGTCTGAACACGTGTTGACCGTTTTGATGATGACCTTTGACTGATTATTCGTGCCGTTGCCGGTGAAGACAGTCTCGCCAAAGACCAGCGTCCCGCAGAGATTTCCGCCGCTCGCGAGGGTTGTGATCCATGTCTTGTCGAGAAACTGACCACTGCCGCCATCGTCGGCCGTGTAAATGCCGGCAACCGTTGGGTCCTTGGTGGGATCTCCCGGATCGAGAATAACCGCGATAAATGCCACGCCTTTCTTATTCTCCACGCCCGCCGATTCGGTGTTGTTCACATCAGCGCGGTTGAACGCAATCCCGCTGACGTACCATCCGCCAGGAAACGCGCGCACCGTTGGATCCGCCGCCGCCTCTCTGCCGTGAATCGGCGTGCTCTTGCCGAATGCGGTGCCGTCGTTCGGAAAGCCCGGCAACAGCGTGGTCTTCCACTGCTTCGGTTGACCGGGTGTGGACACGCCGCCCCAGTTCCAATAGATGGCAATCCAGGAATCGCCCGTGACGGTGGCGTTCCCAGACAAGGGCAGATTGACGAGCCGCGTCGAGTTCGATGCGCCGAGACACATCTGCGGATTGCTCGGAGCGCAGGCCATCGAGGGTTCGTTGTCTCGCTGCGGCGTGGGCTCTCCGATGATCTTGGTGATCTCGTTGCCCTGAACGACGAGCTCGACGGGTCCGCCGACCATGTTGACGTTCTTGCCGGCCCTGAGTTGTTGCGCGATGGCCGGCGATGCGTCGATGGCGTTCACCAGCGCGACCGCAATGCCGATCGTGAAGAGCCGCGAACGGAATTGCGTCGTCCGGAGTTCCTGAATGTCAGTCACAGACCAGGTGGGGAGCCACATAAGATCCTCTCTCAGCGCCAAGCGCGAGTGCGTTCGTCAGCGATCACTCGAGTGCGTCTACCAAGCGTGGCGCATCACGAAGTTCTTAGCTGATTCATACGGCGGCGCATCAAAGGAAGGTTCCGGACTCAGGCGAACCCGAACCAAATGTAACGCTGCCGAAACTTTGGACACGCCAGCTTATCAGAACGACCGTTCGGAATTACCGATCAGTTATGTAATAGCCAAAGAAAATTGACCACTCGCGCTTCCCGAGTCACCCCTGAAGAACCAACGCTTTTGTAAGTACCTCTCGCGATTGCGTTTTCCTCGCATCAGGAGCAGACCGACTCGTCCGTCATCGGTCGAACACTTCGAACATCGAGGAAACGCCTGCAGGCTCGGGGATGTTGCGCACGTTGATCCGCGCGCCTTGCTGGTCGAAGACAGCTCTCGATGGGGCTTCCGCTCTGAGGACCACGAGACTCCCGGACGGGACCTCGGCAGGGTCGATTGTCTTGGGATCGAAATACAGGGCACTCAGCGACAAATCCTGGCGGCCGTATCTGTTGAGATAGAAGCGCCAGTACCAGTCGATCCACTCGATATCGGTGGGTAGATAAACCGCCGGTCGTCGTGCCACTCGCATACGGTCGAGAACTTCCTCGATTGCGCCGCGAATGTTTCCCTCGAACCAGATGGCGGATCTGGCCCGGTATCCGTTGTGGTAATCGCGGACGAAGGATGCGAATTGCAGTGGCGCCAGCGCGAGAAGGACGATCGCCGCCAACCGAGACGTGCTCTTCCGGCTTGACATCAGATGCTCGACACCGAAGGCGGCGAAGAGCGCGCAGTACGGGAGCAGGACGAGTCCGCGGTTGATTGCGAGATCCGCAACCACGACGCTGGGCAATGGAGCGGACGCAAATCCGGCAAGGAGAACGCGTTTGAAAATCGCATTGGCGTCGGAGAGCCAAAGGCTGTGAAAGAGCGAAGCAGATGCGACCTTGTACATTCCCAGCGGCAACAGCACGAGCAACGGCAGGAGCAGCGCGCCGGCCTGCCGCGTCGCGTTGAGCAGACTGCTGCCACCCGAGAAAAAGAGCATCGACGGACTGAAGAAGCTGTAGTACACGCTTGCGCGAGTCGTCACACCTGTCCAGTTCGCCACGTGCCTGACGCCCTGTAACGGAGTTAATTTCGTCGCGTCGTAGACGTTGTACATCAGCACTTGCCCGGTGTACTGCTCCTGGTGCGCGATGAGCCACGGAACGAGGAGTGTCAGCGGCAGCGCGAATCCGATCGCCGCAGGAAGGTAATACTTCAAACTCCTGCCGTATCGTTGATAGATCGCCACACACGTGATCACGAAGTACGTCGGCATCAGCACGACTGCGGCGAGATAGCTGTAGAAGCCGACACCCAGCACGAGCCCGCCGAGAAACAGCACACCCGCACGATAGCGCTCCAAAACGATGTGAAGACAAAGCAGCCACGCAAGCATGAACGGAACGACATAGAGGTGATCGACGGCAATGCGGCTATGAATGAAGTGCGCGGGACTGAGCGCGAGCAGCACGGCGGCAACGAGCGCCAGCCACTCGCACTGAAAGACTCGCCGCCCGATGAAATAGAGCAGGACGACGCTCGTCAAGCCGATGAGGACGGTCGGGAGGCGAATACTAATTTCCGAAAGAGGCAAGATCTTTTGTACAAGCGCCATCAGGTAAATGGTGACCGGCGTGGCCCAATAGCCGGCTCGCACTTCAAAGAACAAGGGGAAGAACCGACCGTTCAGATCACGCCCGGTGGTCGCAATGGCATGGCCGTGCGAGCCAAAAACGATTTCGTCGTGACTGAGATAAACGGGGGATCGATCGAGATATGCGAAATAGCTGATCCCGACAACGATCGCGACGGCAATCCCCACGATCGTGACGGGCCTGGACTGTTTCACCGCGTGCGGCCCCTCGTTTCTTATGGTCGCCGCGCGGCTACTGATTGATTTCGATATCCGGATCCAGAGGCGGCAAGCCCGTCGCGTGGACCGTGTACTTATACGTCATGCCGGCTATCTTGCTGTGGTCTTCCTTCCACGGCGATCGATGCTGCCAGCCAAAATGCCCATGCGGTTTCACGTTGAGACTCACCCGTCCCGTTCCTCCGCCGGCGACATGCACGTTATCGACTTGCCCGGGCACCATCGGATCAGGAGTCGCATCGCCGAAGGCCGGCGATGGAACGAATTGCGCGATGGGAATCTGAACCGTGTGAGCAACGGTGTCGTTGTTGGTGATATCGAAGTGCACCTGGCCTCCGACGCCGGCCCAGACTTTATCGGGCTTGTAACCGCTGCCGTTGTCCACCTTGATACCCGTGCTATCCACAATGACGCCGATCCGATTGGGTTTCTGCATCTCCACACTCCTGCAAGAATCACTGTGCCGCGGATGAGGGCGCCGGCCGAACCGGTCCCCGCAGCAGCGCATCTACCTCGTAAAGCACGCCGTCTTTGATGACGTGCCGCGTCCTGCGGATGTCGCCGATGTTCACCAGCGGGTTTCCATCGACAATCGTGAGATCCGCGAGCTTGCCCGGTTCAATTGTTCCAAGCTCCGCGCCGACGCCCATGGCTTCGGCGGGAACTGCGGTGGCTGTTCGAATCGCATCGGCGGGCGACAGCCCTCCGCGCACGTAGTGCTCGAGCTCCATGAGAAGTGATAGACCAAATGGATTGATCGGTGAGTCCGTGCCCGCGATCACGCGGCCGCCTGTCTTCACGACGTCGGCAACCATCTTCTCCTGCGGCGCGACCAGCGCTTCGCGCTGCGCGAGATCCTGCGGCGTGGCCGGCCGCTTCAGCAGCGCGCGCGCCTGCTCCGACGCCGACACCGGGAACAGCCGTTGAATTCGCACATCGTTCAACCACGAGCCGTCATGCAGCGTGAGCAGTTGATGTCCGCCCTGAATGCCTATGGTCGGCGTCAGCGTCATTTTCGATGCCGCGAGCAGATCGATGACGTCGCGGTACGATCGTCTGAGCTCGCTCATCTTCGGCGAGTATCCGCGCCGGCTCGTACCGCGAATATGCTCGACTCCGTCGGCGCCATAGGCGACCGCAGGATAAATCTCGTGCGACGTCACCGGCATGCCCATACGGTGCGCTTCTTCGATGACGCGCTTCTGGAGCAGGTCCGGCAAACGAACGTACGTCTTGATGAAATCAAATCCGAGCTTCCCGGCCCGCGCGAGCTGCTCGCCAAGCTGGGGACCGCCGTCGAGCGCCGTCCCGCCCGGATAGTAGATGCGGGTGCCGTCGAACGGCTCGCCAGTGGTGAACACACGCGGCCCGACTCGTACGCCCGACTCGATCCCCTCGCGATCCTCCTGGGCTTCGAATGCGTTCGCTGCGGGATTTCGGACGCTGGTGATGCCAAACGACAGCCAGATGCGGCCGAGCGCCTCGCCGTATCTCTTCGCGAGGTGCACATGACTCTCGATCAGGCCCGGCAGCACCGTCTCGTTCGAGGCGTCGACGACGGCACCGGTGTGCAGATCGGGACGATGAGCCTCGACTCGCGCGATGCGATTGCCTTCGATGATGATATCGACGTTCTCGCGGACAGCGCTGTTGCGCGCGTCGAACAGCCTCCCCGCATGAACGGTGATGCTGCCTGTCGTC
>DASPWV010000504.1:0-2752 GCA_035637635.1 Vicinamibacterales bacterium
CGAGCGTGACTCTGTCGTGGACCTCGGTGGGTGTCCAGGACGCCGTCGAATACGTCCTCGAAGCAGGCTCGGCAAGCGGACTGAGTGATTTGTACAACGCCTCGGTCGGGAGCTCCACCTCGCTGTCGGCCAGCATCGGCACCGGCACGTATTACGTGCGCGTGCGCGCACGGCGAGTCGGCGGCGCCGCGACGGCCCCGTCGAACGAAATCAGCTTCTCGGTCGGCGCCACCGGCGCAGGATGCGCTGCGGCCCCTGCCGCTCCTTCAGATCTGTCTGGCTCGGTTGCAGGTGATCTGGCGACGCTGGCATGGTCGCCGTCCACTGGCGCGTCCTCATATCTCGTACAGGCAGGCTCTGCGCCCGGTCTCTCCGACGTCTTTTACGGCAACGTTGGAGGGGCGGCTTCGGTTGATGGTCAAGTGTCGGCTGGCTTCAGCGCCTACGTTCGCGTGATTGCCGTGAATGCGTGCGGGCAAAGCGCAGCGTCGACGGAATTGCTTCTGCACTGAGCAAGCTCTCGCGAAGACCCTTGGCGGGGCTTCGCGGGAGAATCTCAGCCACCTACCGACGAGGCCGAGTGGCGGCGAACCGCAACAGCTCGGTCACCTCTCGACGACGTTCCTTCATACGGCGCTCGTGGGGCGTGGGCGTGTCCGCGACGCGGCGGCTCGCGGTGCGTCGCTCGAACGGCGCGCGGATCGGCTCTGCCGCCCGGTTGAAACTTTTGGCCGCACTGATCGTTCGAAAAACAGCCGCTGTGAGCTCTTTGGCGTCGATCGGCTTCACCATGAAGGTGGCATCGAGCGCTTCGGCCTCGGCCTGCAATACGACGTCCTGAGCGTCGGACAACACGAGCGCCGCGATATCCGGTCGCTGCGACTTGGCGCGCAACACGAGATGCAGCCCGTTGTACTCGGCAAGCTTGACCGCTGTCACGAGAACTTCCGGCGGCTGCGCGTTCAGCCGGTCTTTTGCGATGGCAAAGCTATCGGCGACGGTGACGCGAAGTCCGCATTCCGTCAGCGCCGACGTCACGGCCAGTGCGTCGACGAGATTGGATTCGACGAGAAGGGCAGAGGCCATCCGCGGCGCCTCAACCGGTGATACGCGCGTGCTGGGACTCTCAGTCGAGGGCTCCCACTGGCGGCCATGAATGATCCGCGACGAATGTTCCATCAAAGGTCCGGCGCTACAGCCGGTCAAGTTCAACCGCGCGGAGACTTTTCTCTGCCGTCCTCTTGCCACGCGCGACAGAGTCCCGCGTCTTCAGGTACGCCAATTACATCGAACTGCTCGTAAGTGCTTGTGCGGTCGCTGATTCAGGCGAGTGCCCGATGGCAGAGCTGCGTAAAAGCGTCGGGTTACTGTGCAAGAATGTCGCCGGAAAGATACAGAATCGTTATTTTAATCCCCCATGCTTACCAGGAAGTACCGACACGTAAGGAAGCGCCGCTAGACACAAGTACTTTACACGTCGATGGCTGCGGACTGATGGCGACGCGGAAGGACCGGCTTGGCCGCAGGGATCGCCGGCTCTGCCGAAAGGATCGCGCTTTGCGCGGAGGGACGAGTGCGCGGGAGGACCGGCTTCACCGGAAGGGGCCTTTGCCTCAGGTCCCCTGCCGTGCGGAACGGACGTTGCGTGAACGCGCACGAATTCTTCCCGTGCTCTCACGATGAGGTTGCCTCAATGACCAAGTGGTTCTTCACAATCGCGATGGTAGCCGCAGCGACGACGGCATTCGCCCAGGGCGCTCCAGGCGCTCCCCAGAATCTCACGCGTGTTGTCAGCGGCACGACTGTCACGCTCACGTGGAATCCGCCGACCGTCGGCGGCGTTCCCACCAGCTACATCGTCGAAGCTGCGCTTGTTCCCGGCGGCGCGGTCATCGCGACGCTGCCAGTGGCGGGCACGACACTGACGGTCCCGAATGTCCCGAGCGGCGTGTATTACGTTCGCGTGCGCGCATTAAACAGCGCGGGCCAGAGCGCGCCGTCGAACGAGGTGGTCGTGACAGTCGGCGCGGGAGCTTGCCCCGCGCCTCCGCAACCGCCGCAGTTTTCGGTCAGTGCAAGAGCGTTGAGCGTGACATTGGCGTGGCAATCTTCGGGCGGCTGCGCGCCCACCTCGTATACGGTTCTCGCGGGAACCGCGCCCGGACTCGGAAACGTCGCGCAAGTATCGATGGGCGGGGCGCTGGGTGTCAGCGCAAATGCGCCAGCGGGCCTGTATTACATTCGCGTGATCGGATCAAATGCGTTTGGCAGCGCGTCGTCACAGGAGCTCGCGGCCCGAATCGACGTCAACAACCTTACGGAAACGATTGCGCCGCCGTTCGAGGCCGTCTTCCTCGATATCCTGATGTCCTCCTCAGGCACCCTTCAGAGCACGCTGGTCTGGGACGATCCCACCATCGATCTCGATCTCTATTTGACAACGCCGACCTGCGGATATCCGCCAATCGGATGCACGCTAGCGATTTCCGATCGCGAGGGAGTCAACACGGAACAGGTCACGCGACAAGTCACGACCGGCGAGCGCTATCGTCTCTGGGTCGAAAGCTTCTCAAATCGGACGACGTCGTTCACGATTACCAACAGCGTGTCGGCTGGCGACGCGGGCGCCAGCGGCGATGCTCGATCCCTGACAGGTGATTTCCCCTCATTTTCTGTGCAAAAGCGCAGACGTTGACGTCGCAATGCCGGGCATCCGAGACTCCGAGTTCTACTCTAGAGGTGCCTTTTTTCT
>DASPWV010000505.1:0-3750 GCA_035637635.1 Vicinamibacterales bacterium
TTCCGGCCGCGTCGACGACTTTGCGGTGCTCGAGAGTAACCCCTCGGTGTTCTACGTCGGTGCCGCGACGGGCGGCGTGTGGAAAACGACGAACAACGGGACGACGTTTACGCCTGTCTTCGACAACGAGACGACCGCCTCGATTGGCGATGTCGCCATCGCTCCAACGGACGCAAACCTCGTGTGGGTTGGAACCGGCGAGAACAACAACCGTCAGAGCTCGTCCTGGGGCGACGGGGTTTTCAAATCGACGGACGGCGGCAAGACGTGGCGCAACATGGGCCTGCGCGGCAGCACCGCCATTGCCCGCATCATCGTCGATCCGGTCGACTTCAACGTGGTGTACGTCGCGTCTCTGGGGAACCTCTGGGGCGGCGGCGGCGATCGCGGCGTCTACAAAACCACCGACGGCGGACAGACCTGGCAGCGCACGTTATTCGTGAACGACGACACGGGTGCAACCGAGCTGGTGATGGACCCCTCCAACAACAAAGTTCTCTACGCGGCCACTTACCAACGTCGTCGCGCGCAGTGGGGGATGAACGGCGGCGGCCCCGGCAGCGGCATCTGGAAATCGAGCGATGCGGGTCAGACATGGACGAAGCTCGAAACCGGTCTGCCCGCCGGTCCGAAAGGCCGCATCGGGATCGACATCTGGCGCGCGAATCCGAATGTGCTGTACGCGCGCGTCGAGCACGAAACCGAAAGCGGACTGTATCGGTCAGACGATGCGGGTGCGAGCTGGCGAAAGATGAACAACACCAATCCAAGGCCGATGTACTTCAGCCAGGTGCGGATCGATCCAAAGACCGACTCGCGTATTTACGTCCTCGGCGTATCGCTCTACATCTCCGATGACGCAGGCAAGACGTTCCGTGACGATGGCGCGAGGAATATCCACGTCGATCACCACGCGATGTGGATCGATCCGAACAATCCCGATCACCTGATGATCGGCAACGATGGCGGCGCGAGCATGTCGTTCGATCGGGCGGCCACGTGGGTGTGGATGAACAACCTTCCCTTCGCTCAGGCGTACCACGTCACCTATGACATGCAGACGCCGTATCACGTCTGCGCCGGCCTCCAGGACAACAACACCTGGTGCGGCCCGAGCGCCGTCCGGACGAACACCGGCATCACCAACGACGACTGGTACGTGATCACCGGAGGCGACGGGTTTCAGCCGCTGCAGGATCCGAGTGACGCGCGAATTCTCTACGGTGAATCGCAAGACGGCCGCATGAGCCGCGTCGATCGGATCACCAACGAGCGAAAGACCGTGCGTCCGGAACCGCCGGCGGGAGAGCCCGCGCTGCGCTGGAACTGGGATACGGCGATGCATCTCTCGCCGCACGATCCAGCGACCGTGTATGTCGGCGCAAACCGCCTCTTCAAGTCGACGGATCGCGGCCATTCGTGGAAGGCGATCAGCGGCGATCTCACGACAAATACCAATCGCAACAGGCTCGCCATCATGAACGTGGGCGACGAAGACATCAAAATCGCGAAGCATGACGGCGTCGGATCGTTCGGCAATCTCGTCACGATTGCCGAATCGCCGGCGAAGGCCGGGATTCTGTGGACGGGTTCGGACGACGGCGTCGTGAGCGTGTCGCGCGACGGCGGAATCACCTGGACGAATGCGACCGCGAAGATCGCCGGTGTGCCGAAGTGGACGTACGTCTCCAAAGTGGCGCCGTCACGCTTTGCCGACGGCACTGCATATGTAGCCTTCGACGGTCATCGCGGCGGTGACTTCAATACCTACGCTTTTGTCACCACGGATTTCGGAAACAGCTGGCACTCGATTGCCGGCAACTTGCCGAAAGGCGAGGTGGTGCGAACGATCACGGAAGACGTGAAAGACGGCGACGTCCTGTACGTCGGCACCGAAACGAGCCTGTGGGTCTCGACAAACCGCGGCAAGCAGTGGACGCGGATCAAAGCCAACCTGCCGACGGTGCCGATCTACGAAATCACGCTTCACCCGCGCGAGAACGACATGATCCTCGCGACGCACGGGCGTGCGCTGTGGATTCTCGATGACCTCACGCCATTCCAGCAGTGGGCAAAGGCCGAGAGCGCAGGCACGTTCGCGTTCGATCCCGCGCCGGCCGTCGCCTTCAACCAGGCGAACGATCAGATGAAAGAGTTCGAAGGCGATCGCGTGTTTCTCGGCAAGAATCCCGATCGGGGCGTGTCGCTCTTCTATCGGCTGGCCACCGACGCAAAAGAAGTGAAGTGGACCGTCCGCGACGGATCCAATGCCGTTGTGCGCGAGCTGTCAGGCGACGCCACGAAAGATCGGAACAGGGCCGGCGTCAATTCCGTGCTGTGGGATCTGCGCCATCAGGCGCTGCGGCCGTTGCGGAATCCACCGCAGGTGCAGCAGGGTGGTGGCGGCGGCGGATTCGGCGGCGGCGGGAACAATGGGCCGTTCGTGCTGCCTGGCACCTACCGGGCGACGCTGACGGTGGACGGCCGCGACGCAAATACGGTGAACGTGACCGTGACCGGCGATCCTGCGATTCAGATCAGCGACGCCGATCGCAAAACGTGGCACGACACGGCCATGGCGATCCATCAACTGCAGGAAAAGGCCAACGCGGTCGCCGACGAAGTCGGTGACGCCTGGACGCGATTTCAGGCCATCGAGCAGCAGGCGCGTGGACAAACGCTTGCGCCCGCACTCAAGACCGAGCTCGAAAACGTCAGGAAGGAGCTGGAGGGCATGCGGCGTCGCCTGGGCCTTGCCGGCGGCGGCGGATTCGGGGGCGGCGGCGGCGAGTTCGGCGCCAATCAGAATATTCGCGGTCGCATGGGGCAGCTCAAAGGCGGGATCATGAGCTCGACATCGCTGCCAACGGAAGTGCAGATGCGGCAGAAGCAGGAGATTGAAGCCGAGTGGCCGAAGGTTGCGGCGGAGGCAAACGCTGCACTCGCCAAGCTGCCGGCCCTGGCGAAGGACGTGGTGAACGCAGTGTTCGGCAAGCCGACCTCGCGGTAGGCCACGGAAGCACGGAAGCGCGGAAAAAAGGGAGCCACGGAAGCACGGGAACACGGAAAATAGATGTCACTCCCTTCACGGCGCACACACGCCCGGGCGAGGGTCGGTCGGACATCAACCTGAGAACTCAGCGTGGCTCTCAGATCAAAATCTAGCTAATACAGTCCCATCAAATCGTTCTTCAATTGAGCGCCCAGGCGCACTGAGCGTCTCGACTTGGGCCACGATCAAGATTTTCTCTTGCTTCCGTGGTTCGGCGCTTGCGTGGCTTCCCGGTCCGTGCTTCTGTGTTTCAGTGGCTTCACCTCCGATACGGCTTCAGCCTCGGCCTGAAGGCGTGCACGTCTCGCTTGTATGACAGCCACGTGTCGCCAAAGCGTTCTTTGAGATGGCGCTCCTCCCGGGGCGGACGGAGAAGTAAAACCACACGAGGCCGGCGAGAACGTAAATGAGAACGGAGTGTCTTCGTGACGTTCCACCAGACGGCCGACGCACGCGCCCGGCGGAACAGCGGATCAGGCACGGCTTGCCGCGACGTTCACGCGCTTGATCCAGACCACCAGCAGTATCACGCCCACGATGATCAACCCGACAGACAGACCAATCCATAACCCGATGACGCCGAGACCTGTGACGAAGCACAGCGTGTAGCCAACCGGCAGACCAAGCAGCCAGTGGCCGGCGAGGTTGGTGATCATCGGCGTGCGGGTATCGCCGAGTCCGCGCAGTGCGCCGGTCGT
>DASPWV010000506.1:0-2993 GCA_035637635.1 Vicinamibacterales bacterium
TGCCTGTTTACGGAGGGACTCGAGAGACGGACGAGCCGGGAGAGACTTCGAAGCGGTCATTGCGACCTCCTTTCATGAATCGCCTGTACCCCGCTGAAGCCAGGCTGAAAGAAGGTGCAAACGCACACGACGCAGACCAAACAGGTGGGAGTGTTCCCTTGCCGCGGGTGGGTGACGCCCTGTCAGCGCGCTCCTGCCAGTATCAAGAGACTGTCGCTTCGATGTCAAACGCGCCGAAGTTGATGCAGTGTCGCTCGACGCGAAAGGAAAGCCTTGCCTTCCATCCAGTAACGCGGACCAGGGCCGCGGCGTGCTGCCCGATCGCCGGGATTTGCGAGCTGGCATCGGTCCAGCGAAAGGCAACCACAACCAATGCATTCAGTGAGGCCGCTGCGCAGGCGCTCGAGCTCGGCGATGCGCTCCTGAATGCGTGTCTGCCAACTGCTCGAGAGCTTCGCCCAGTCCGAACGCTCGGGAACGCGGTTCGTGGGTAGCTTGGCGAGCTCGGCACCGATCTCCTCGAGCGACAGCCCAATCCGCTGCGCGAACACTATAAAGGCGACTCGACGGATCACTGCGCGCGGGTAGCGGCGATGGCCGGAATCGGTGCGCTCGGAGTGGATGAGGCCCTGTTCTTCATAGAAACGCAGCGCGGACGTAGCCACGCCGCTGCGCTTCGCCACTTGTCCGACCGTCAGTGCTTCGGTCACGTACGAAGTGTGCCAAAGTTGCCACTTGACTTCAAGTGCACTTGAAGATGGATCCTGGAAGACGACGTGATTGGAGTCACGACAAGAGGTGAGACCGATGGATAGCGGACACGACATAGGTGAAAGTGGCCACATGATTAGCCCGGGCGAAGTCGTTCGCGACGTGGTCGCCAAATGGGAAGGGGTGACGGTCCATGAGCACCGCTTTGGCGGTATTGAATTCCGCGTCGGACGCCGCGAGCTGGGACACCTGCACCGATCCTTTGCCGATCTGCCGTTCCCACGATCGGTCCGCGACCGATTGATCGCCGATGGGCGGGCGACGCCTCATCACGTGTTGCCCGAGTCCGGCTGGGTCACTGTTCCGATGCGGAGCGCCTCGGAAGTGACTAGTGTGATCGACCTGCTCCGGCAAAACTACGAACGTGCTGCGAGCGTTACGCGAGATGCCACGACATCGCCACGGGATGGTGCTTGATGCAGCAATCGAATCGCATCGCCATCATTACGGGTGCGAGCCGCGGCCTGGGCGAGGTGATCGCGCGCGTTCTCGCCGAACGTAGATACGACCTCGTCGTCGGTGCACGGGACGCTGATCGGCTCGATCGTGTCGCTGAAACGCTCTCCGCACACACGTCGCGCGTCGTGCCTGTTGCGGGCGACGTGGTCGACGCGTCGGTACGTATGCGACTCGTGAACGCGGCGCGCGAACTGGGAGGCCTGGATCTCCTCGTCAACAACGCGTCAGCGCTCGGCGGCATCGGCCCGCTTCTGGCGTTCGACGTGCAGCGGTTCGGACGCATCTTCCCCGTCAACGTCGGTGCGCCGATCGCCCTCATCCAACTCGCGGCGCCGCTGCTCGCCGAACGTCGCGGGCTTATCGTCAACATCACCAGTGACGCTGCGCAGGGCGCGTATCCCGGTTGGGGTCCTTACGGCGCGAGCAAGGCGGCATTGGAGCTTTTGACACGGACGCTCGCGACCGAACTCCGCGAGCTCGGTATATCCGCCGTCCTCGTGGATCCCGGCGACATGCGGACCCGCATGCACCAGGAGGCGTTTCCGCTGGAGGATATTTCCGATCGCCCGCTGCCCGAGGTCACGGTCCCGTTTTGGTCCTGGCTGTTCGATCAAGATCCTCAGGACGTCGGCGGCGAACGGTTCGCGGCCCAACAGGAGGACACGCGATGGCTGCCGCGCGTGTCATGACGGCGTTCGAGCTACCGGTGGCGCTCGAGGCCGCCGAGCCGCCGGAGGCACGTGGCCTCCGACGAGATGAGGTACGGCTGCTCGTCTCCAATATCGAGAAGGATTCCATCGAGCACGCGCGGTTCCATGATTTGCCGCGCTGGTTGTCGGCCGGCGACCTGCTCGTCGTCAACACCAGCGGTACGTTGAACGCTGCGCTCTCAGCGACAACGGACACCGGAGAGACGTACGAACTCCATCTCTCTACGCGGCTGCCCGGAAGCTTCTGGACTCTTGAGGTACGGCAGACTGATGGCGCCTCGTCGCGTCCGTACAGACATACTCGCGCGGGCACGACATTTCGACTGCCAGAGGGCGGGCACGCCGCGTTGCTGGCGCCGTATCCGTTGATTGGTTCGCTGGACTCGCCCTCTCGCCTATGGATGGCGGCGGTTAACGTTCCGGGCGAGGTGCCGGCGTATCTCGACCGCTACGGCTTTCCAATCCGATACAGCTACGTGAAACGGCCGTGGCCCAGTTCCATGTATCAGACGGTGTTTGCGACGGAACCCGGCAGCGCCGAAATGCCTTCGGCGGGGCGACCCTTCACGCCGGAACTCGTAACGCGACTTGTTTCGCGCGGGGTGCAGGTCGCGCCACTCTTGCTCCACACCGGAGTCGCCAGCCTGGAGTTTCACGAACCGCCGTACGAAGAGTTCTACCGCGTACCCGTCGACACGGCGGAACGCGTCAATGCCGCCAGACGCGGCGGCCACCGCGTCGTAGCCGTCGGAACGACGGTGGTTCGTGCGCTCGAAACCGTCACCGACGAACGTGGGACCACCGTTCCCGGCGAAGGTTGGACCAATCTTGTGATTACGCCGGAACGGCCACTGCGATCCGTCAGTGCCTTGATTACTGGACTGCACGAGCCTCGTGCCACTCATGTGAGCTTGTTAGAAGGCATCGCGAACACCGCGCCGCGCTGCTGCCAGCGAAACGCGCAGATTAGTGGCAGCGTGTGCGGCCCCGGCCATCTGGAGCGCGCCTACGCTGAAGCCCGGCAGGCGGGATATCTCTGGCACGAATTCGGCG
>DASPWV010000507.1:0-4377 GCA_035637635.1 Vicinamibacterales bacterium
CGAGCGCGCCCATGTCTTTCTGGTGGCCGACGGCATGGGAGGGCACCGCGCGGGCGAACGCGCAAGCGCTCTTGCCGTGGTCGCGATCGAACAATTCACGCTCAACACGTTCAAGTGGTTCTTTGCCTCGAGTAGCTCTGAAGCGCAGAAAGTGCTTGCGCAGTTCCAGTCGGCCCTCAGTCAAGCCGACGCTCGCATTCTCGAGGAATCCGCGGAGCATCCGGAACTGCGCGGCATGGGGACAACCGTGACGATGGCGTTCCAACTCGGGGCGCAGCTGTGCGTCGTGCACGTGGGTGACAGCCGCGCCTACCTTTACCGCGACAACGAGCTACATCAGCTCACGCAGGACCACACGCTGATGGCGGACATGGTCCGCAACGGAACCCTTCGGCCGGACGAAGTCGCCGGGCATCGTCTCCGCCACGTCATCACGAACGTGGTCGGCGGCCAAGAACTCGGAGTCATGGTCGAGGCCCGCGCACTCGAAGTTCAGCCTGGCGATCGCTTACTGCTTTGTTCGGACGGATTGACGGAGACGGTGACGAACGAGGCGATAGCGGCGACGCTCGACGCCGAACCTACACCCGAGGCTGCCGCGAAGACGCTGCTCGGGCAGGCGAATGATGCTGGAGGCCGCGACAACATCACGATACTGATTGTGCGGTTCGATCCCCTCGCCTCCGCTTCACGCAACCCTGGCGACTGATCCTGCGCGCCATCACAGCCCGCCGCCGTCCCTCGCGACGAGTGTCTGTTCCCTTCTGCACAGCTATCTTGCAGCGGATGCGCGTAACGTAACGGCAAGGCCGAGGCTTTTAGTTTGACTTGTTACTTTGATGTCTTACGAAGGGCGGGCTTCGCCGGAATTCGGCTGCGCCACTACATCACCTTCCGCGATCGGCGGCGAGGTCACTCGCGCAACACGACGCTGAGGAGAGAGTTGTTGATCTTGAGACCGCCGTTGTAGTCGATGAATCCAAGCTTCCGAAACTTGTTCATGAAGAAATTGACCCGCGACCGCGTCGTCCCGACCATCTCCGCCAGGAGCTCCTGAGAAACTCGCGGGAGGGCGCGGTGCGACACCTCGGGCTCACCGTACCGCGCAAGCAAAAGCAGCGTACGGGCCAGTCGCTTCTCGCTCGAGTTGAACAGCTGGTCGATCAGATCTTCCTCGATCCGGATGTTTCTCGTCAGCATGTGAGTCATGAAACGATCCGCGAAGAGCGGCTTGGCGTGAAGCTGCCGCACCATTTCCGGCTTCTCGACGGCCAGGACCGTTGACGGCCCCATCGCCGTCGCCGTCGCCATCCGCTGCGGCTGGCCCGCAAGGCAGCCCTCACCGAAGAAATGACCAGCATCGAGCACGGCGACCACGGCCTCTTTTCCAGCGTGCGACAACACCGACAGTCGCACGGCGCCCTGCTCGACATACATGACGCTCGTGGCCGGATCACCCTGCGCAAAGATCCTCGCTGCAGGTTCGTACTCGACGCGCTCGGTTCGTACGCCCGTCCAATCGACGACGGCGCCGGCTGGCGGTGTCGGCGTGCGCTTCAACTTGCCCATCTCAACAATTCTGACACGAATCACGCGTCTGCGGACGGCCGCTCGAGTTGGGTCGTCCGCGGCCGGCATCGAGACTAACACTAGGCGATGGTCGGGGCCGAAACCGGAACCGCGGGAGATTGATGGTAAAGACACATCCTGTCGGGCAGCGTGCGCGCATGGATCCTGCCGCCGTATGCCGAAATGGCGGCTGTTCTCTTGTGCACACGTCGGTGTCCCAGCCGCGTGTCATGCTTGGACGATGAAGTTGAAACCGATCGCGATCGCTGGTGTGGTGCTGGTCGTGCTCGGAATTATAGGGATCGTCTTTGAAGGCCTCGCCTACATGATTCGCGATACGGTGCTCGACATCGGTCCCCTCCAGCCGACGGCGGACCGCGACAGGACGCTGCTGCTTCAACCGATGGTAGGCGTTGCGGCCGTCGCCGGCGGCCTCGTGCTCCTGATGTCCGGCATGCGCAAGCACGCATAGAGCGACGTCCGAACGGTGGAAACGATCGACTCGCGAACCGCCGGACCCGATCGAATCTTCTCTGCGATTGTCGAGCACGAAGTGAGGGACACGTCCGGTCGCGTGATGATTCCGGAAGGATCCAGCGCCCAACTGATGATCCGACAGCTATCTTCGGGCGCGGGTACCCGCAGCTCTGAAATGGCGTTGGACATTCAGGCGATCACGATCGGCGGGCGGCGGTACGTGGTCAGCACGACGGACGTCACGCTGGACAGCGGCACGGGAATCGGCAAGAACAAGCGGACTGGTAATCAAACGGGTGCAGATAAGTCGTGGGTTGCGCGCGCCGATCGTGCGTTTCACGAGCATTATCGCCGCGCGCCGCAGGTAAGAATGGCGACCCGTCCGCCTGGCCGCATCCGGGTGTGCAATCGGGAACAGACGCCGAACGCCCATCCGACGTACGATCGTCGCAGTTAGCCCGTCCTCCCAGAACGCCGGTATCGAGAAGGACATCGCGATCGCGAACCGACTCGCGCGGCTCGCCGTTCATGCACGCCACAGTTTGGAGTCGAACATCATGCAAATCAGACCAATACACGACCGCCTCGTCGTTCGGCGCCTCGAAGAAGGCGAGCAGGCAATTGGCGGAATCATCATCCCCGACAGCGCCAAAGAGAAGCCCCAGCGCGGCACGGTCATCGCCGCGGGCGACGGCAAGATGAAGGAGAACGGTAAGCGCGTCCCCCTTTCTGTCAAGACGGGCGATCTAATCCTCTTCGGCAAGTACTCGAGCCAGGAGATCAAGCTCGATGGCCAGGAGTACCTCATCATGCGCGAGGACGACGTGCTGGCCGTCGTCGACGGCAACGAGACCACACAGAAAAAGTAACCACTGAACAGCGGGACCCGAGCAACAGGAGATAAACGGAATGGCGAAAGACATTGTGTACGGCGATCGGTCGCGGCAGGGCATTCTTCGCGGCATCAACAGCCTGGCCAACGCGGTGAAAGTGACGCTCGGGCCCAGAGGACGGAACGTCATCCTCGGCAAGACATTCGGATCGCCGACGATTACCAAGGACGGCGTGACGGTCGCGAAGGAGATCCAGTTGAAAGATGCGCTCGAAAACATGGGCGCCCAGATGGTCAAGGAAGTCGCCAGCAAGACGTCGGACGTTGCTGGTGATGGCACCACCACCGCCACGGTGCTGGCGCAGGCCATCTATCGCGAAGGCGCGAAGAACGTCACCGCCGGCGCCAACCCGATGGCAATCCAGCGCGGCATCGCCAAAGCTGTCGCGGCCATCGTCGCGTCGCTCGAGGCGCAGTCCAGGCCGGTGACCGGCCCGATGATCGCGCAGGTCGGCACGATTTCCGCGAACCACGATGAGACCATCGGTCGCATCATCGGCGAAGCAATGGAAAAGGTCGGCAAGGATGGCGTCATCACTGTCGAGGAGGCAAAAACGCTCGAGACGACGCTAGAGGTCGTCGAGGGGATGCAGTTCGATCGCGGCTACATCTCGCCGTATTTCGTGACAGACCCCGAGCGCATGGAAGTCGTCCTCGACAATCCGGTCATTCTCATCCACGAGAAGAAGATCAGCTCGATGAAGGACCTGTTGCCGCTGCTCGAGCTCGTGGCGCGCGCCAGCCGTCCGCTGCTGATCATCGCAGAGGACATCGAAGGCGAGGCGCTGGCGACGATCGTTGTCAACAAGCTGCGGGGCACGCTGCAAGTGGCCGCGGTGAAGGCGCCCGGTTACGGCGACCGCCGCAAGGCGATGCTCGAGGACGTGGCCATCCTGACAAACGGCCGGGCCGTCACCGAGGATCTCGGGATCAAGCTCGAGTCGATCAAGCTGGAGGATCTCGGTCAGGCGAAGAAGGTCACCATCAACAAGGACAATACGACGATCATCGAGGGCGCCGGGACCTCGGCGGCCATTGAGGGTCGCGTCAGACAACTGCGCGCGCAGGTCGAGGATACGACGTCCGACTACGATCGCGAGAAGCTGCAGGAGCGGCTCGCCAAGCTGGTGGGCGGAGTGGCCATCGTCAAAGTCGGCGCGGCCACGGAGACCGAGATGAAGGAAAAGAAGGCGCGTGTCGAGGATGCGATGCACGCGACCAAGGCCGCCGTCGAAGAGGGCATCGTGGCCGGTGGCGGTGTCGCACTGCTGCGGGCTGCGAAGACACTACAGGAGCTGAAGCTCGATGGCGACGAGCAAATCGGCGTCAAGATCATCACCAGAGCCGTGGAAGAGCCGATGCGCTGGATCGCAGCCAACGCCGGGCACGAGGGCTCGATTGTCGTACAGCGCGTAAGAGATCTGAAAGACGACGAGGGG
>DASPWV010000508.1:0-6540 GCA_035637635.1 Vicinamibacterales bacterium
CTGCCCGCATCGGCTCGACCGGATAAAAGTTGTGCGAGCGAGCGACACCGGACAGATCGGGATAGAAGCGCGAATCGTGTGCGCTGCCCACAAGACGTTGCACGACAACGGCCATTTTTTCCTCTTCGAGCCGATACGGACCGCGCGTCAGGTAGCCTTTGGCAGCCGTGCTGAACGTCGAGGCGTACACGCGCTTGATCGCCGTGAGCAGCTGCCGGTGGCGGACGTCCAGCCGCGGATGATCGTTGGGCAGCATGAACGTGTCGTAGATGCCGGCAAACGGCTGATATTGCGAGTCTTCCAGCAGACTCGACGAGCGCACCGCCAGCGGGTGCCGTACCAGCGACAGCAGCGCTGCGACATCGGCTGTGACGCCGGGCGACAGCTCCGCTCTGAGAAAACGGTGTTCGATTTCAGCCGGGTCGTCACTGCTCAACGCGAACTCGCGCAGCCGGTTGCGCTCGAGAAACTCGTCGAACACATCGGTGCCGATGACGACGAGCGGCGGCACGACGAATCGCACTTGCGAAAACCGCTCGCCGATCTTCGATTCGCTGAGCAGGCGATCGACAAAAGCAAGGCCACGTGCCTTGCCACCAGACGATCCGCCGCCCAATCGACTGAACGGCGTCTCCGGATTGAACCTGTCGCGATCGAAATCGACGACCACACCGCGACTCGTCCGATCGCGGTAGTCGCGAATCGCGCGCAGCAACTCGCGGCGTAAGTCGTCGACTGTCCGAAAATCGGAAACCTTGCGTGGCCGGAGCTCGTGCGCGAGCGCAAACTCGGTGCGCGCTTTAATCCACTTCGAGAAGTGATTACGCTCGGCGTGATAGGCCACGCTGTCGGTCGGCAACGTTGCCAGGCGATCCTCGAGCTCCCGGAGATCGCGTGCGCGGCCGACTTCGCGGCCATCGGGCGTACGGAAGACGAAGTCGCCGAACCCGAGCTCCTCCACCATGAAGCGCCGCAGCTGTTGGAGCAGCACCGGCGAGCCCTTCAGCAGAAACGACGCGCCGACCGACCGCGCCAGCATCTGATTCTGCGCGCGGCTCGATTGCAGCATGACCGGCACATCCGGCTGCCGGGCCCGCACTTGACTCGCGAAGTCGACGCCGGCATCCGCGTCCACGCGGCCGCCGCGCGGAAACTCGACGTCGGAGATGATGCCCAGGATGTTCTCCTCGTAGTCGAGCACGTGCTGCCACGCTTCCTCGTAGGACCCGCACAGCAGGATCTTCGGCTGCGCCTGCATCCGCATCAACCTGTGCGACAGGTTGACGCCTTCGGGAACGAGATTGTGCGTGTGATGCATCAGCTCGCTGTAGATCGTCGGGAGGAACGACGAGTAGTAGCGGACGCTGTCTTCAATCAGGAGGATGACCTGGACGCCAAGGACGCCGGTGTCGTGCGCGACGTTTTGTCGATCCTCCACGTACTTGACGATGGCCGGGACGAGACGGATGTCGCCTTGCCAGAGGAATACGCGATCGATCAGCCGCGATTCGTCCGCGCCCGCGACGCGCGCTACGTCGTGCATGTCGTACGCGAGCGCGACGACGGGCGTGTCGATGGCGCGCTGCCGCAGGCGCGCCGCGAGCGCGACGGCCGACGTGTCGCCAACGTACGCGGACGCGATGATCAGGTTGTAGCGCGCAGGGTCGCTCGCGAGCGCAAGAGCCTGGTCGACAGTGGACGCGTGGGTGATGCCCGGCGTGTGGCGAACGTTGAGGTCGAGAAATTCTTCGAGGATGATCTCGTGCAGCTCGCCGCTCTCGGCGAGGATGAACGAATCGTACAGGCTCGCGACGAGCAGGATGTCGTGAACCCGGAACCTCGCGAGCTCCGCAAACCGGGCTAAAGACATGGGGCCTTCGGTGACTAGTTTCCAGTTGCCAGTTCCCAGTTCATCCCTCGACTATGCTCGGGATGAACCCTGAGCCTTCGTCGAAGGGTTCAAAGTTTAGTTTTTAGTTCGAAAATGTGTGAGTTCGAGAGTGTGTGCAACTTCGCAATCTCGAAAACTTACAACTCAACTTTGAACTGGCAACTGATAACTGGAAACTTCTTCTATACCAGCCCCTGATCCAGCATCGCATCCGCCACCTTCAGGAACCCCGCGATGTTGGCGCCGTTGACATAGTTGCCCGGCGTCCCAAACGCGTCGGCCGTTTCGCGGCAGCTGCAATGGATGGCTTTCATGATCTTGTGCAGGCGGTCGTCGACCTCTTCACGCGTCCACGACAAGCGCATGCTGTTCTGCGTCATCTCCAGACCCGACGTGGCGACGCCGCCGGCGTTTGCGGCCTTGCCTGGACCGTACAGGATCTTGGCGTCGAGGAACTGCCGCACACCGTCGAGCATCGTCGGCATGTTGGCCCCCTCGCAGACGACGTAGACGCCGGCGCGCAGCAGATTCGCCGCGTCCTGTCCGTTGATCTCGTTCTGCGTCGCGCTTGGAAACGCGCACTGCGCGCGGTGCGTCCAGAGCGGATTGTGGTCGGCGCGCGGATCGACTGCCGTGTACACGGCGCCGTCGAAACGATCCGCGTATTCGCGGATGCGGCCGCGGCGCACGTTCTTGAGGTCCTTCACGAAATCCAGCTTCTCGCGCGTCACGCCGGCCTCGTCGTAAATGTACCCATCCGAATCGGACAGCGTCACCGGCTTCGCGCCGAGTTGCAGCAGTTTTTCGATCGTGTACTGGGCGACATTGCCGCTGCCGGACACGAGGCACGCCTTGCCGTCGAGCGTTTCATTGCGCGTCGCCAGCATCTCGGCCGCGAAGTACACCGAGCCGTATCCAGTCGCTTCCGAGCGAATCAACGAACCGCCCCAGTTGAGGCCTTTCCCCGTGAGCACACCCGAGAACTCGTTGCGCAGGCGTTTGTATTGTCCAAACAAGAACCCGATCTCCCGGCCGCCGACGCCGATGTCGCCGGCAGGCACGTCCGTTTGCGCGCCGATATGGCGATAGAGCTCGGTCATGAAACTCTGACAGAAGCGCATCACCTCGTCATCGCTCTTTCCCTTCGGATCGAAATCCGATCCGCCCTTGCCGCCGCCCATCGGCAGCGTCGTCAACGAGTTCTTCAGCACCTGCTCGAAGGCGAGAAACTTCAGGATGCCCAATGTGACCGATGGATGAAACCGGAGGCCGCCTTTGTAAGGACCGATGGCGCTGTTCATTTGAACGCGAAAGCCTCGATTGACCTGCACGCGCCCTTGATCGTCCTGCCACGTGACCCGAAACATGACGACGCGCTCGGGCTCGACGAGGCGCTCGAGAATACGCGCTGTCCGGTATTCGGGCCGACGCTCGAGCACGAGTGCGAGCGATTCCAGAACTTCCTGTACGGCTTGGTGAAACTCAGGCTCGGCCGGGTTCTTCGCCTTCAACTCCGCCATGAAGTCGCCGACAAACGCCGCCGCAGGCGCCGGCAACTCTAGATGCTCGATCGACATGTCGCCTCCGCTCGAGAAGCTGTTCCACGATGACTTCGTCTATGTTAGTTCGACGCAAGGAACGAGCGTACAGGAACGTACGTGAACGACCGTGAAGGAACGTACGTGAAGGGACCGACGCGAAGGAACCGCGCGCTTCGCTTACCCCTCGACTCGAAACGCGACGAGCTCTGTCTTCGGCTGGTGCCCTTCGGTCGCAACCGAGATTTCCAGCAGATACTCACCCGGAGCGAGAGCTGCCAGCGGCAGGTCGACGACGTGCGGCTCGCCCGCGGCTGACGGCGCGGTGACCGGCACGTCGACCATTTTCTGGCCTTGCTTGTTCAAGAGGCGCGAAGTCACGGTTAATGTCGTCCCTGTAGGAGCGATCGGCGTCGTGCGGATGATCAAGCGATCCGTCCGACGGAACTCGCGACTCGCCGTCGGCAGCGCTGCCGGATCCTTGATGATTGTTTGGTAGTCGCGGCCGGTGCGAGCCACGTGCACGCGCGGCGTGGTGAGTATCAGCTCGGGCGCGGTGAGGTCGGGGACGACGACTTCGCGATCGTCGTTATCGAGCGCGTCGTTTCCGTTCGCGCCGCCGACGGCGACCCGCAGCTGCAGCTTCCCGGGCGGCGCATCAAAGGTCACCGACTGCGGTGGGATCGTTGCGCCCGCCGGCGGATCGCTCTCTGGAATTCGACCGCGGAAGTACGTGGGGCCGTCGGGCGCCGCGGCAATCAACGAGACGTGCGTAGCCACGTCACGACGGACACCCGGCTGCGGCGGAACGGCTTCCCACACAAACGTCACACGTGTTTTCCCATCGGGACCTGGCGCGGTTCCCACCCACGTGCGAACGAGGCGGCTGCGAGACGTCTCGGTCATCGACGCCAGTGCACGATTCACCGCGGGCGGCGGCCCGGGTTTGGCCGTGCGCGTTGTGGCCGCGGTTGCCTCTGCTGCCGTCAGTGCCCAGTACCCCTTGCGCGCACGCACCTGTGTGCCGGAACGCTTCACGCGCACTTTGATTTCGTGGAACTTGCCGTCCTGCGGCGCCTGCGAGGAGGTGTAGCCGAGCAGGTAGTACGCACTGGAATCGGTGACGATTTGCTTCATCGCGCGCGCGAGATCGTTGCGGTTGACGATTGCGCGGCCGTCGGTTTCATCCGCGAGCACGCGGAGCGTGTCCTGCGTCTGGCGCAGCGAGGTACCGCTGCGCTCGAGGCCCACGTTTTCGTTGATGTCGAACTCACCCGTCGCAAGCCCGCGCGGATCGACCGCGTATATTGCCGTGTTGCTGCGATTGGCCGCGTTGTAGACGTCGCGCATTTCCTGCTGGATATCGACCTGACCCATGAAGTCGGCGCGATCTTCGTTGATGTTGCCGACCCCGGCGTTCGGGTTGCGCCGATTCGGATTCCCAAAGCCCGGCATCGAGGCAATGGGATCGCGCATCTGCGGCGGCAGGACGGACGTGAAGCCTTCGCTGATGAAGACGATGGCTTTCCGTCCCTCACGCAGTGCGCCGAGCTTGATCGAGAGTCCCTCGAGCGCGGAAAGCGTAACCTGGCGGCGGATTCGCTCGACCACCTCCGCCGGGTACTGCGCGTAGCGCTCTTCAGTGGAGTTACGTGGCTCGTAATTGAACTTTCGACCTTCGAAGCGTTCGAGGGCGCGGGTGACCGACTGATGATCGCGACTCAGTTGGACCGCATCCAGCGGCGTCATCGGGTACATCACCGCAACCAGATCCTGCGGGCCGACGTTGTTCTGAATGAACCCGACCATCGGTTTCCGCGCAGCCATGCTGTTGCCAAGCCGCACGTGATAGTCGTCCAGGAAGAACACGAAGATGCGTGCGTCCTCGTTGGCGGCGGCAATTTCTTCGTCAGCCCTCGATTGAATTGGCCTGACGGTTTCGGTGACGGTTTGATTGGCGATGTTGACAAGACGGAACATCTCGACCGTCTGCGGCTTGCCGTCCTCCGTGACCTCGAAATCGGTTTGTTTCAGGTCGGCCACGGGCGCGCCCGTCTTGTCCGACACAATCACGTCGACGCGAACGAAATTGATGCCGGTCCGGAATGTCGGCTGTGCAGGCTGCGGCGGCGATGTTTCCGAGCGATTTTGCGGCGGCGGTGCAACCGGCGTCTGCGGTGGTTGCGGAGCTTGCGCAGCGGCGCCAGCAATCGCCAGCAGCGTCGCCAGGCCTGCGACAGTACTGCTCCAGATACGGTATTTCATCGGGATTTCCTTACATGAGCCGTGACCGCCGCCCTTCGACAGACTCAGGGTCGCCTCCCGCGCTCCGTCGAGAGGCGAGCAAAGTCGAGGACCGCTGCATCTCGGATGATAGCATTGCCTTTTTGACGTCAACCGTCACCCGTGAGCCTTTGTTTTGAGGCCTCGATGACCGAGTCCACCCTCGACCGTATCCCCGCGCTCACTCGATTGGCCGAGGATGAAGCCATCTTCCGCGACAGCGTGTACGAGTTCGCCGGCCGTGAAATTCGCCCGCTCGTGCGCAAAATGGACGAAACCGCCAAGATTCCGCGCGGATTGATGGACAAGCTGTTTGCGCTCGGTGTCATGGGCATCGAGATTCCGGAAAGCTTCGGCGGTGCCGGTGCGTCCTTCTTTCACGCCGTTCTCGCCGTCGAAGCGCTGTCACGGGTGGATCCGTCAATCGGCGTGCTGGTCGACGTTCAGAACACGCTCGTGATCAACGCGATCCTGCGTTGGGGCAGTGACGACACCAAGCGTCACTACCTGCCGCGGCTCGCCTCTTCCAGTGTGGGCGCATACGCGCTCTCGGAGGCGGGATCTGGCAGCGACGCGTTTGCCCTTCAAACGCGCGCCGTCGAGGTGCCCGAGGGCTTCCGTTTGAGCGGACGCAAACTCTGGATTACCAATGGCAACGAGGCCGACGTGTTCCTCGTGTTTGCAAATGTCAATCCCGATTCCGGGTATCGCGGGATCACCGCCTTCCTTGTGGAGCGGGGAACGCCAGGGTTCGCCGTCGGCAAAAAAGAAGACAAGCTCGGCATCCGGGCCAGCAGCACGTGCGAGCTGCTCTTCGAGAATTGCGTG
>DASPWV010000509.1:0-3038 GCA_035637635.1 Vicinamibacterales bacterium
ATAGCGGCCGGTCGCGCCGATCCAATAGTTCGGCATCTCGGCGACCACGCGGCCGTTCGAGACCTGCGCGGTGATCGCCGCCGAGAGCGTCGGATTCAGAGCGGGCCTCAGCAACGGAAAGATGAAGTGCGTGAATTCCGCAACACCAGGCCCGATGAAGATGAACCAGGCGACGAAGCCGGCGAGGGGGACTCGGTAATACAGGCCGATCGCGGTCAGTGCATAGAGACACGGTCCGACGAAGGCGAAGATCAGAAGGAACGAGCGTTCCGTCCACGAGATGTTGAACAGCCGACTCATCGCCGGCCCGAACCCTGTCAGATATTCCTCCGCCATGTGCACATCAAGCGCTGCGACGGTCAGCAGGAAGAGCGGGAGAATCAGCGAAGGGTCGACAGGGCGCCGCAAGTACGAACGCTGCCAGATGGCGAATGCGATAAGACCGGAGCCTCCAACGATCACGACGGGTGGCAGACCGATCATCGTGTACCCACCCCACATCGCGGCGATCAGGAACAACACAGCAACCGCCCTGTTCCATGTCCTCGTGCGTGCGGGGGTGTCGACGCCTTCGAGCGCTTGCGCACTGCCGCGACCTTGCACTAACGGTGCCCCCACGTCACCTGATGCGACAACGTGTTGGTTCATCTGTGTAGCGCTCATGCTGCGAGTCTTGGCAAGAACGACGCCACGCCCGCGTGAAGGCAGAACCCCACCACGCGAGCGGACCGCTGAGGAATTGACGCCGAGACCTTCGGTCGGCGCTCAGTGGTCAAACGAATGTTGAACCGCTTTCAGGGAGACCGTCCCGGAGAAAAGGCCCAGGTAAAACTGTGCCATGACTGCACGTTCGCCGGCTGCGCACCGATGCGCACTGATTATTTCTGCGCAGCACACTGCGAGAGGTCGCATCGGCAATTTGAGTCAGGCACCGCATTTCGCTTCGTGAACACACGTGGCGTTCCTTTTGCGACGACGCCCCGACAAGGATGATGAATGGTCTGAAATCTTCGGCACTGGTGACTAGATCGAAAGGCGGCAGTGGAATGGAAAGCGGAGGCGTGTTGCAGATCACTCCGTCGGAGCGACAAGCCATTCAACTGATCGCGCAAGGAATGGCGACGAGTCGCATCGGCGCCACGCTCGGTCTTTCGGCAACTGACGTTGAGCCCTATCTGGCGGCGTTGTTTGCCAAATTCGGCGCGACGAGCCGCGGCGATGCGATCGCAGCCGCGGCTCGGCGAGGGTTGTTGGTGCCGTCGTCGACCGACGATGTGCGCGGCGTGGTCGGCTGCGAGGTGTCCGACGACAATTAAAAAGGAATGATATGCGTCTCGCGCGCGATCGCCGCCGCAGAAACAAGGAGCACGACGTGACCAGTAACGCCATCCGCAGATTAACGAATCGAGAACGCGTGGTATATCGCACCTCGACGGGACTGGTCGTCGCGGTGATGATCTTCAGCATCGTCAACTTCGTTTTCAACGACCATTTTCCGTTTCCGAACGGGCCGGAAGGCGCGTTTGTCCATTTGGGCTTCCCGTCATACTTCAAGGTTGAGCTCACGGTCGCCAAGATCCTCGGCGTCCTGGCGCTCCTGATCCCAGCCGTTCCGTTCAAGGTGAAGGAGTTCGCCTATGCCGGCTTCGCCATCCCGCTGGTGTCAGCCAGCATCGCGCATTTGGGGCGTGGCGACGCGCGCAATCTCAGCGTGCTGTACGTGATTGATCCGCTGGTCTTCTTCGGTCTCCTCGTAGTCTCGTACTCTTATTTCGAAAAGAGTCACTCGCTCGAGCGGGCGTGTACGGAAGTCCAGGCGGCACCGCGCGTCAAGGCGCGATCAGCATGAGCGTGCACACCGCATCGACTTTCGGCCAGCCATGTCTTTGAAAACCGTTCAATCGATCGTCGGTCGCCTGATAACCGACGAGGACTACCGTCTGAAGTTCTTGAGTGACCCGATGGGCGCTTTGACAGTGTTGCGCAATCAGGGCGTCGAGTTGACATCCGCGGAAATCGAGGCACTGATACGAACTGACCAAACGCTCTGGACGGATGCCGCTAGACGAATCGATCCGCACTTGCAGCGATCCAGTCTCCGCTCCGAGTAGACAAGGGACCGACCTCAACAGAATGCTCGACGGAAATCCTCTTTGAGCGGACAATGTGAGCGGACAGGCTCCTAGGTCCGCACCGAACGGCGCACGAGGAGAACGCATGCGTGCCGGTAGCGGGAACGACACGGTGACCGGCAACCGCGGCAACACGGCGTCAACTGCGGCACGCTACGATGCGTTGATCCGCGTGTCGGAGGCGCTGAGGGCGTATCACGATCGCGACACGCTGTTCCGCAGCCTCGCGCGTGAGCTGCGCCCCGTCGTCCGGTTCAGCTTCCTCGGACTAGGTCTCTACGACGAGCAGACGCACACTGTAGAGCCGCACGTGCTGGAGGCAACCGGCGAACCGGTGCCCCCGCCGCAGTTAGACGCCGACGAGTCGCTCGCTTACTGGATTGTCCAACACCAGGAGCCGCTTGTGATTCCTGTCGTGGACGCGGAAACCCGCTTCCCGCAGGCCACCGCGTACTTGAAACAGCAAGGTATCCAGTCGGCGTGTGCGCTGCCCCTCACATCCTCGCGGCGCCGTCTCGGCATGCTGTTTCAGGGCAGCCGGGAGCCGTACGACTACGACGCGGACGACCTGGCGTTTCTGTCGCTCGTCGCAAACCAGGTGGCGCTTGCCATCGAGGACGCCCTCAACTACGGGGCCTTACAGCAGTCTCTCGCTCTGGAGCGAGACCGAATCCGAAACGTCGAGGCGTGCGACGAACTGTTGCGTGCGCTGTCGACGGTCCTCGACATCCGCCAGGTTTTTCCGCAGATCTCGCAGATCGCGGCGACTGTGCTTCCCCACGATGGGCTGACGTTCGCGCTTCTCAATGGTGAGGACGAGGTCGTGGTGCAGGCCACGTCCGATAGGTGGGAACCGCTACCCACCAGGTTGAAGGTTCAACACTTGATCCCTCAGGGCGACGGGGC
>DASPWV010000510.1:0-4586 GCA_035637635.1 Vicinamibacterales bacterium
TTGAAGACATCGTGACTGAAGCCGCTCAGATACTCGATGGTTCGCCGTTGGTCGAAGTGCACCGCCCACCCGAATGGTGTCGCGTCGTACGTCGGATCTCTGAAGTCGATGTCGGCTCCGCGCTCGACCAGGAGCTTGGTCACGCCAAGCGAGTTGCAGCCGGCTGCCATGTGGGGTGCACGCGCGCCGCTGGCGTTACCGACATCGGGCGACATCCCGAGATCCAGCAGCAACGCAGCAACATCCGGCCGATCCAGCCTGGCTGTCGTAAACATCGGCCCCGGATCGCGCAGATATATAAGGCGCAAGGCGGCGTGTGCCGGATGGTGGCGATGACGATGCAGCCGCTCGAGGGCAGCCGCGGCACTGAAGCGGGGCGGATCTGACCGGCGCTCCGTTCTAAGAGAACGCGAATGGGTTGCGAGCCGTCTTGACGCGCATGAAATGGAATGTGCCGGGGATGCGGAGCCTTAATGCTCGCTGATTGACAGGACATTCCCGTCCGGGTCTTTGAACCAGGCGACCTTGCTCCCACCCGGCGAAGTCCAGACGCCGCGTTCCTTGTCCTGGACGAATGGGTATTTTTCGAAGGCGACACCCCGTTCAGTGAGCGAGTCGGCGACCCGTTCAATGTCGGAGACTTCCCAGCCCAGGACGGTGCTCCGCAACGGAGTGAAGTCTGCAACCTTCGAAATGCGGATCTGGTGGCCGCCTATTCTCACAACCAACGCAAACTGATCGAGGCTTACGAATTCGCAGCCGAGGGTACCTTCATAAAAGGCTCTCGCCTTGTCGTAGTCTTTCGTGAGCACAAAGCCAACCATCTTTCCGAGTGCGAGCATGTTTTTGAGACTATCACTTCCTCGGACCGCAATTTCTCGCAAGTTGTGACGTCGGCACGTCACGCAATACCTGCACGAACTCAACGAGTGTGTGCCGCTCACGCTCGTTCGTTCCCGGCTCTAGCTTGAGCAGTCGGCCACTTGCGGCTACTCGACGATTGTGAAAATCTCGCGGTGTCCGGACTCCACCAGCGGCACCATCTTTTGAGAGTTCGCCTGAAACTCCTTGTCGCCAAAGATCCGGGGCACCATGGCTTCGAGCGCGGCGAGATTAGGCAACGTCATTTCCAAGACGAGCGTGTAGTGGCGGCCTGTGACATCGGTCAGAAGTCGTGCAGAACCTTCCGCGGCAAGCCGCTTCTGAATGGCGACGCCTTCCTTCATGACGGCCAGAGCCTCACGAGCCTTCCCGTACTTCAAGTGGAACACGTTGCGGACGACGATCATGGGCAGCTCCTCTGTGGCAGTAATGCGACCCCCGTCGTGGGAACGCTCAAGTCTAGCGCAGCGGTCCCTACAAGCCCGCTACTCATGCACATATGCATGTAGTCGCGGCGCGGTTGCCTAAACATTGCGATCTGTCGCGGCCGATGCCGCTCGTAAAGCAGGATTTTGAACGGATTTGCCCAAGCGCATGGGTTGTGACCGCAAGTCGGCTATGCAAATCGTCTTCGTCGTTCGCGGGTTAACTTGTGATGCTGCGAAGGTTAGAAGTTGGTGGACCAGACAGCATCAGAGTGCCGAAAGTCCTGGATCTCGGTGTTGGCGTGACCCTCACGTCGGGGGCGCCGTACACCGCAACGCTCGGGGACGATATCTACAACAACCGCCGCGGCCGCGCGCGACCAGCAGGCGTTTCGCGGAATACGCTCGAAGGCGCTGGGTCGGCCACGATTGATCTCCGCGCGTCCCGTGCACTCAAGTTTGGCGACGGCGAGGACGCGCATGCGCTCACGTTCGGATTTGACGTGTTCAACCTGGCCAATGGCGTGAACTACGCCAGCTACGTCGGAACGGTGACGTCGCCGCTTTTCGGGCGGCCGGTGTCGGCGCGGGCGCCGCGGCAACTCCAGTTCTCAATCCGCGCGACAGGCTCCTAGCCGTCGATCGGCAAGGCGAGGTTCGAGGTGAACAGAAGATGACGCCGGCTTTTGCGGCGGTCATTGGGTCTAAAGAAACATTCTGCTCGCGATGCCTGCTTGCGGAGAAGCGTCATGCGTCTTTCAACATTCATCTTCGTGCTCGCTCTCGTTACGCCTCTGTCCGCGCTCGCGCAGACACCGGCGCCTGAGTGTCCCCCGGCGTCGCCGACGGATTCCGGCGGCATGCCAACTGCGTCCGCCGCACAGACATCCGCAGTCTCGTTCGGGTCGTTGTTCACTGATCTTCGGCGAGACCTGTTCCATCTGCCGTCCACATCCAACGCACTCGCGCTGGCGATCGGCGGCGGGTTGGCTCTGGCAGCGCACCCCGGCGATCACGCGTTCACGGCGCAGGTCATTGGCTCCGAGCGCCTGGACGATGTCTTCGAAGCAGGCGCGGCTGGTGGCAGCGGCTGGATGCAGATCGGCGGCGCCTTGGGCACGTACGTGCTGGGGCGCAGTGTTGGCAGTGCGCCCGTGCAGTCCGTGGGCGCGGCGCTCGTGCGCGCACAGGTGCTGAATACGCTCATGACGCAGGGCATCAAGGTGGCCGTGCATCGTACCCGACCGGACGAGGGTCGATTTTCGTTTCCGTCCGGTCATGCCTCGGGCACGTTTGCGACCGCCAGCGTTCTGCAGCGCCAATTTGGCTGGCGCGTCGGGCTGCCCGCGTACGGTCTCGCGGCGTATGTGGCCGGGTCACGGGTCCAGGAAGACCGGCACTATGCTAGCGACGTGATTTTCGGGGCGGCGGTCGGCATCGTCGCCGGACGAACCGTCAGCATCCAACGCGGAGGCCGTCGATTCGAGGTGACGCCGGCTGTCATCCCGGGCGGCGCGGCTATCGTCTTCACGCGAACGGGATAACCCTCTCGTGCGCTCCGAGCAGCTGGCTGGCGCGAGCCTGCCGGGGCGTCGACTGGTAGGCGCGGACGCTGTCACGCTCTTCCGAAGGCTATTCCGGCGTGCGATCCTTCGGCACAGGCGGATCGTCGACGCGCCTCAGATAGCCACAGTCAGGGCAGCGAAACACGATCGCCCCTGCCGTGCGCGCTTCGATGGTCGCCACGGGTTCTTTGCACGCGGGGCACACGACGCCGGTTCGGATCGGCTCCATGTGGCTGACTGGCTGTTAGGGTTTTTCTCCGTCGTCTCTGGTCAAGACAGCACACAAGTCATTCTCGTCGTCCACCAGATCGAAGAGATCCGTGACGTGGATGACGTCCAACGATGTCCGCAACCGACAATTGGTGTTCGGTGATCGCGACGGCAAACCTCTCAACGAGAACATCGTCGCGGACCATGTGAAGCAGGCGGCACGGGCGGCGAAACTATCGCACGAAGGCATTCACATTCTGCGGCACACGTTCTGTTCGCATCTGGCGATGCGCGGTGCGCCGGCGCGCGCGATCCAGGAGCTGCGATCAACTAAGTGATTCCAGCGTGACGACTTAAGTGGTGGACCAGACCGGCGCCAGTTGGAACCGCCTCAACGAGTGGCTTGTCCGAATTGACGCGCTTCGCCTCGCCGCATGAACTGCCAACACTCCTCGAAATCACCAGACCCACCAGGTGACGAGTCGGATCTTCTCGTGGTCGAAGCGAGATCCCAACGCGTCAAGGACGCGGAAAACAGTCGACCATTCTGATTCGTGCGGTCGAACCGCCACCGAATCCCAATTGACTCGCATGAGTTCGGCATAGCTGACGAACGTGAACCCGCCGCACTCGCCGGGACCGTACTGCCGTTCGTGATCACGAATCCGGGCGATGTCATCGCGGACCTCCCGTGAACAAACTGTTGGGATGCCACGGCCCGATGCGATCGGGTTGAAATCCGCCGGCTTGGTGACCGCTCTCTTGGAGAATCCAAAGACGGTCTCCGAGAAGTCGTCTGGCACGTCCACCAGCGGAGCAAGGCGTGTCACGCCCATCCACATGGTGTCGTCCTGCGCCTCACCCTCCGACGCGTAGGTGATTTCAATCCAGCCGTGAATATCGAGGCCCATGATTACTCGAACGGTGACCCACCAGTTAACCGGTCGTGTGATGATCGATTTGCGCCGCGAATTGACTAACGGCCGATTCCACCTCCGCTATGCCGGGAATCCGTTCGAGTGGACCTAGCGGAACGTCAGCACCGGAAGCACCCACAACTTGGCCAGCAATCGAAGCGATCGTATCTGCATCTCCGCCTAGCGACACCGCGCGCTCCAAGACAGTCGCGAGTCCGCTCGTCCGCTCATGGGCAGCGACGAGCAGCGCGAGCGGCACAGCCTCCACGACATAGCCCGACGCACCGAAACGTTTCGCTACGGCCTCTGGCGCTTCGGCAGAGGCACCTATTTCCGACAACCGGTCGCGCACGCGCGTGTCTGGCAGTTCAGAGCTGACGAGCGAGATTAAATTCTCTGGTACGCAACCCGCGCTTGCAGACACTCGAACAGCCGTCATTACAGCAAGAGCACCGGCGTATGCTTCGTCAGAGTGGTGAGTGATCCGGGCGACATCCCGAACGAGCACGCGATCGTCACCAGAGCCGGGGTCCAAGAGAAACGCGAGAGGCGCGATTCGCATGGCCGCGCCCGCGCCGGCAGCGTAT
>DASPWV010000511.1:0-3495 GCA_035637635.1 Vicinamibacterales bacterium
TAGGAGTTCTCCCGACTGTTGACGACGTCCGGGAAGCTGTCGAGAAAAAGATGCAGCACAAATGAGGCAGTGAGTTACTTGATTCTCTGCTAACGGAGGCGCGGCTTCGTTGTTCGCGGAGCCTTGACGCACTCGGGCCACGTCGTTGGTATGCCGCGCCCACCTCGCCCCGGTGCCGAAGGTGTCGCTGCCGCCGCTGCGGCTGCCGCCGCAAGATCCACTCGCTCGCGCGTGATCATCGTCGGGTCCTCCGACGCGAGGTACGCCAGCATCGCCGTCAGCGTCGCGTTCCACCTGAGATCATCGAACACGATCTTGTCGTAGGTATCGCGGTTGGTGTGCCAGGTGTAGTTGAAATAATTCCAGTTGAGCGAGCTGAGACCGATCGCCGGCGTGCCGTAGCAGGCGAACGCAAAGTCGTCGCTTCCACCGCCGGCGGGGAATCCCGGTCCGCGAAAGTCGAGCTGCTCTTTGAAAGACGCCGGAAGCTGACCGAGCCAGCGCGAGATGTGCTCGGCCGCGTTCGGCAATCCCGCTCCGCCCAGGCGAAGGATGCGGCCCGTTCCGTTGTCCTGGTTGAACAAGACCTGCAATCCCTTGATTACCTCGGGATGATCTTCGGTGAACGCCTTCGATCCGACCTCGCCCTGCTCTTCGCCCGTCCAGTGGCCGGCGATTATCGTCCGCTTTGGCCGAGGGTACACCGTCTTCAGGATACGCATCGCTTCCATCATCGTCAGCGTGCCGGTCCCGTTGTCCGTCGCCCCCGACGACCCATCCCACGAATCGAAATGCGCCGAGAGCACAACGTATTCGTCGGGCTTTTCCGCTCCCCGAACCATCGCGACCGTGTTGTACGATGGCTGCTCGCCAAGTGGCTGCGCATCGAGATTCATCGTGATGCGCGGTCGCTGACCATTCTCCGTGAGTCGGTAGACCAGCCCGTAATCCTCGCAGCTGAGCGCGATTGCCGGCGCCCGAAGGTTGTACGTCTCGAAGATCTCGATAGTGCCCCAGGCGTCCTTGGAACGCGACGTTACCACGCCGGCGGCGCCCCCCTCCTCGAGTCTCAGTCCGAGCTCGCCTGTTCCAATCGCGAGGCCGTAGCCAGTTCCTCGAACGTTTCGTCCGCCCCATTCTGCCCGCACTCCCGCGCGCATTGAATCCATCCGCGCTTTGGATTCCGGCGTGGCGTTCTGCTGCCAGTCCTCAGTCGGCCTGCACGTTGGCTGAGGCCCCGAGACAAGCACGAATTTCCCGCGCGCCGCCGGCAGCCACTTCACGAATTCCGTGCTGTCGGCGAAACGTGGGAGGATTACTATCGTGGCCGTCAGATCCTTCTTTCCCGTTCCCGGGCTGTAGCCGAGCATCGTTCCTTCGAGCGACCGCACTCGCGGGTACACGAGGTCGATGTGGGAGTAGCCGCGCCGCCATCCGCGCCATGTCCCGTATTGCTCGTTCTTCGCGTCGATACCCCACGACTTGTACATCCGGACGAGCCAGTCGTTTCCGCGCTTTGCGTCCGGGCTCCCCGTGAGTCGCGGCCCGATGGAATCGAACAGCTGATGCGAAAGCCGCTCGGTTAGCGAGCTGTCCATTCCAATGGCCCGAATCCGCTGAATGATCGGGTCCGGCGCGGTGGGCACCTGCGAGGACGCGACAAGCGGCAACATCGACACGAGTCCAACGATGATAGCTCTGCGGTTCATTTGAATCCTTTGTGCAACTGGGAACTGGGAACTGCCAGCCGGGAACTGGCAACCGGCCCCGCTTACCGTCGGCGAATCAGTGTCGCAGTTTAATCGCTCGCTTTGTGAGAACAAACCGGCATGCTGATCGATGTACACAATCACTTCTATCCGCCATCGTACCTCGATGCAATTCGCGGTGGCGACAGCGTGGTCAGGCTCACCGTCGACGCCGAAGGCAACCCGTGCCTGCATTACCCTGGCGACTACAATGTCGCGGTCCTCGGACATCGCGATATCGTCTACCGACAGCAGGTCCTGGAGCACGAGCAGGTCGATACGCAGATCCTTACGCTCACAACGCCCGGAACGCACGTAGAGCCGCCAGAGAGAGCGAAAAGACTGGCGAGCAAGGTAAACGATGCGTTCGCCGCAATCTCGCGTGAGCGAGCGCCGCGATTCTCCGCTCTTGCGACACTTCCCCTGTGCGACCCGGAAGCCTCAGTAGTGGAGCTCCGCCGCGCGATGACGGAGCTTGGTCTCCCGGGAGCGATGCTCTTCAGCAACCTCAATGGCGTCGCACTATCTGACGCTCGCTTTGAGCCGCTCTACGCCGAAGCCAATCGGCTCGGTGCCGTGCTGCACATCCATCCAACGGATCCCGTGGGTGTAGAGGCGATGACCGACTACTGGCTGATGCCGTTGGTTGGTTTTCTCTTCGATACCACGCTGGCCGCGGCGAAGCTTGTCTTCGCCGGAGTCCCGGCGCGCTATCCTGATATCAGCTGGGTTCTGAGCCATCTTGGCGGCGCCATCCCGTATCTGGCTGAACGACTGGACAGAGGATGGCGTGCATTCCCTGACTGCCGCGCCAATATCGACAAGCCGCCGAGCGATTATCTGCGGCAGTTCTATTTCGACACAGTGAATTTCGATCCCATCGCGCTGCGACTGGCGGTCGACTTCGCCGGAGCCGCTCAGATTCTCGCGGGGAGCGATTATCCTCACCAGATCGGAAGCATCCCGCAGATGAAGACGAGTCTTTCAGCGCTTCGCGTCTCGGAGACAGAGAGAAAGCTGATACTTGGCGACAACGCGGCCAGGCTCTATGGAATCACTAGCGCTGAACGCTCAGCGGTAACCGGTGACCAATAGTCGGTCAATCGGTCAATTCGGTTATCAGGAAAACGTGTCGCACGCTTTCGGATCGCCGGAATCGAAACCTCGACGGAACCACTGGACTCGCTGCGCCGCCGAGCCGTGCGTGAAAGAATCCACGTTGATTCTTCCAGTCGTTCGCTGCTGAATTCGATCGTCTCCCACAGCAGATGCGGCGTTCATTGCTTCCTCGACGTCGCCCTGCTCGAGCAGCTGGCGCTGCTGCGTGGAGTGCGCCCACACGCCGGCGAAGCAATCCGCCTGGAGCTCAATCTTCACCGAGAGCTGATTCGCCGCATCCGGCCGACGCTGCTCCTGCTCGCGCACCTGCTCGTCGACGCCGAGAAGATGCTGCACGTGATGGCCGAGCTCGTGCGCCAGAACGTACGCCTGTGCGAAATCACCCGCCGCCCCGAACCGCTGCTTCAGCTCATCATAGAAACCAAGGTCGATGTACGCTTTTTCGTCCAATGGACAGTAGAAGGGACCCATCGCCGACTGCGCGAGCCCGCATCCTGATTCCGTCGAGTTGCGGAACAGGACGAGGTGTGCCGGACGAAACGATGCTCCGTACTGTGGAAGTACCTTTGCCCAGGTGTTCTGAACGTCGTCGAGCACGTATGAGACGAACTGAACCTCAGGCTCCTCA
>DASPWV010000512.1:0-1809 GCA_035637635.1 Vicinamibacterales bacterium
CGTCGCGATGACGTTGGCCATCTTCACACGGCCAACCGGCGTCACCGCTTCGAAGGGCTGCTCGATGGCCTTGATACCGCTGGCGGCGAGCGTCTTGATGATGAACCGGCGAGTCTCGGCGTTGGCTGGTGTTCCGGCGACGCGCGGCCCAATCGCGACGAGGCTGCGAAGATCCTCGAATGCCCGGTTGCCGTCGAACGCGCCATCGGATCCGCGTCCCGCACCGGTCGTCTGACCCGCGGCAACGCAGCCGAGCGCGATCGTGATTGTCAGCGCCAGACTACTGACGCTTTGCCATCGGTACATAATCACGGGGTCCCGACCCGATGTAGATCTGTCGTGGCCGTGCAATCTTCTGCTCGGGATCGAGCAGCATCTCTTCCCACTGCGCGACCCAGCCCACAGTCCGGGCAATTGCGAAGAGCACCGCGAACATGTCGACGGGGAAGCTCATCGCCTGATAAATCAGTCCTGAATAGAAGTCGACGTTCGGATAGAGCTTTCGCGTGATGAAGTATTCGTCTTCGAGCGCAATTCGCTCGAGCTCCAGCGCGATGTCGAGCAGCGGATTTCTGCCGGTGACTTCGAACACTTCGTCCGCGGTGCGCTTGATGATCTTCGCGCGCGGGTCGTACGACTTGTAGACGCGGTGGCCGAAGCCCATCAGGCGCCCGTCGCCCGCCTTGACTCGCTTGATGAATCCGGGGACGTGATCGATTGAGCCGATCTCTTTCAGCATGCGCAGCACCGCTTCGTTGGCGCCGCCGTGCAGCGGTCCATAGAGCGCGGCTGCAGCTCCGGCAAGCGCCGAGTACGGATCGACGTGCGAGCTGCCGATGCTTCGCATCGCGCTGGTGGAGCAGTTCTGCTCGTGATCGGCGTGCAGGATGAAGAGAATGTCGAGCGCGCGCTCGAGCGCCTTGGTCGGCGTGTACTTCACTTCGGTCATCTTGAAGAGCATGTTCAAGAAGTTGCCGGTGAAGCTGAGATCGTTGTCCGGATACACGTACGGCCGGCCGATGCTGTGGCGAAACGCGTAAGCGGCAATCGTCGGCACCTTGGCGATCAAGCGATGGATCTGGCGCAGCCGCGCGTGCTCGTCGAAGATCTGTTTGCCGTCCGGGTAGAAGGTAGAGAGCGCCCCGACGGTGCTCACGAAGACGCCCATCGGATGCGCGTCGTAGGTGAAGCCTTCCATGAACTTCTTGATGTTTTCGTGGACCATCGTGTGCATGGTGATTTCGTTGGTCCACTGACTCAGCTGCGCCTGGTTCGGCAGCTCGCCAAACAGGATCAGATACGCGGTTTCGAGATACGTGCTGTGCTCGGCTAATTGCTCGATGGGATAGCCGCGGTAAAGAAGGACGCCGCGATCGCCATCGATATAGGTGATGCGGCTGCGGCACGCCGCCGTGTTCATGAATGCCGGGTCGTAGGTGATCAACCCGAAATCGTCCGGCCCGGTTTTGATCTGCCTGAGGTCGGTCGAACGTATGGCGCCGTCGGCGATCGGCACTTGGTACTGCTTGCCCGTGCGGTTATCGGTGATTGTCAGCGTGTCAGCCATCGGTGTGATCGTCGGGTTCTTCGTCCGGCTGCGGGGGTGAGACGGGAACCCGGTAGCTCTCGTCGGCCCACCGGCCCTGATCGATCACCTGACAGCGCCGGCTGCAGAAGGGGCGCCAGTTGGGGTCAACCGGACGCGCGTGGCACAGCACGCACAGAGCGGGTCGATCCATCCCACGTATTCTAGTTGCATTGAGTGCATGAGGAAAATTCGGCAGGAACCGTCACTGTCGCGCAGCCGCG
>DASPWV010000513.1:0-4255 GCA_035637635.1 Vicinamibacterales bacterium
CAGCTGACACGAACCGCCGATCACGTTAGCATCCCTATGTGTTCGATGCCTCACGCCTGCGGCCGATGCTTGCGACGCTGCCGTCTTCGCCCCCGCCGCTCGTCGCGTCCGATCTGCTGTACGAACCGAAGTACGATGGCATTCGCGCGATCGCGCTCGTCGAACCAGCGAAGCCTCGCCCGCGTGTCCGCTTCTGGTCGCGCCTCGGCAACGAAAAGTCCGCGCAGTTTCCCGAGCTCGTCGATGCGCTCGCTCGATGGGCGCGCAACTTGAAGGAGCCCGTCGTCCTCGACGGAGAGATCGTCGCGCTCGATGCGCAAGACCGTCCGGCGGGTTTTCAGCGGCTGCAGAATCGCATTCACGTCACCGTTCCCGGCTATCGATCGTCGAAGCCGATCCTGTCGCCTCGAGAACAGCCCACGGCGTTGATCGTCTTTGATTTGTTACGCGAGAACGGAGACGATTTACGCCCGCTTTCGCTGATCCAACGCCGAAAACGGCTCGAGCAACTCTTTGCGAAACACAAGCTGACGTCGTCCGCGATTCGTCTCTCCGAACAGGTGGCGGGCGACGGCCGCGGACTCTTCAAGCGTGCTCAGGAGGAAGGCTGGGAAGGACTACTCGTCAAAGCGGCGCAGTCGCCGTATCGTGACGGTAAACGCAGTCCCGAATGGCGCAAGCTCAAACTTCAGAACGAAGAGGAGTTCGTCGTCGGCGGCTGGACCGAGCCGAAAGGCGCGCGCAGTTACTTTGGTTCCTTGATCCTCGGCACGTACGACGACGGCGGCCGTCTCGTGCATGCGGGGGACGTCGGAACCGGCTACTCGGGCGCAGAGCTCGAGCGGCTCTGGAAACTTCTCAAGCCGCTCGAAATCAGCCAATCCCCGTTTCACGCGAAGCCGAAGACGCTTGGCCGGCCGCACTGGGTGAAGCCAAAGCTGGTGGCACAGGTGCGATTCACCGAGTGGACTGACGATGGGCGGTTGCGACACCCGACGTATCTCGGGTTGCGTGATGACAAGAAACCGGAGGAGGTGAAGACGTCGAAGGGGTCAAAAGTCACGACGACGTCGAACGCGACGCCCGCCTCCGCGGCCCGCGGGCCGCTACGGCGCGGCCTCGCCGAAGCTCGCGCGAAAGACTCGACGAGCGTACGCAGGAAGGATCCGAAGGCGCCGAAGGACTCGGTACCCGACGGCGGGGCTGACCTGTCCGAGGTAGCCTTAGCGAAGGCGGAAGCCCCGGCACTACGCGACACGGTGCACCGCACATCGCGCAAAGCGGCGACACCCGACGGCGGGGCTGAAGCCCCGCCACTACGCGACAGTCCACCCCGCATATCGCTTGTACGTAGTGGCGGGGCTTTAGCCCCGCCGTCTGGCAAAGGACGTTCGGCTCGAGAGCCTCGCGACCCTCTCAAAGCGTGGTCCGCTTCCGCCGACATGCTCACCCTCCAACTCGAGGACTTCGAGCAGCGAAAGCGCGACGGGAAATTGCAATTGCCTGACGGCGACACGCTCGACGTGGGCAACCTCCACAAGGTGTTCTGGCCGGGACCGAAATACACCAAGGGAGATCTCCTGCGCTACTACGCGCGCATTGCTCCGCTGATCCTGCCCGTCGTCGAGAACCGGCCGCTCGTGATGAAGCGATTTCCGAACGGCGTCGAGGGCGAAGCCTTCTATCAGCATCGGGCGCCCGATGTGTTTCCGCCGAACGTGGGTATCGAACGCGTGGAGGGCGTCGATGTCCCAACCATGTTCATCGGCGGGAATCTGAAGACGTTGCTCTACATGGCGCAGCTGGCCGCCATCTCGATGGATCCGTGGTTTTCCACGATCGACTCGCTCGAGGACGCCGATCTCGTGGCGATCGATCTCGATCCGCAGCCCGGCGCCACGTTTACTCAGATTCTCGATGTCGCGCGCTGGGTGCACGAGGAGCTCGAACGCTTGCACGTGCCCGGCTTTCCCAAGACATCAGGATCCGAGGGCCTGCACATCTTCATTCCGCTGGCGCCCGGCACGTCGTACGAAGCGGGCGTGCTGCTCTGCCAGATTGTCGCGACGATTGTCGCGACCAAGCATCCGCAAGTCGCGACGATCGAGCGAATGGTGAGGCGGCGAAAGGACCGTACGATTTACGTCGATTACCTGCAGAACATTCCGGGCAAGACGCTCGCATGCGCATACAGCGCGCGCGCCAGCGCCTTTGCCGGCGTGTCGGCGCCGCTTACGTGGAATGAGCTTGACGAGAAGATTCGCCCGCAGGACTTCACCATCAAGACGATGGAGTCGCGCGTGCGGCGCGTCGGCGATCTCTGGGCGGCGCTGCGGAAATCGAAACCGGTCGATCTGGTCAGGGTGCTGGAGAAACTCGCGAAGTAAGTTTCCAGCAGGTAGCGCAGACCTTCATTCAGGTCCACGAGGCGACTAAGCTGAATTCTTCATCCGTTCGAGGCGCAGGCGCCCTTTTCCGGGTTGCGAAGCGGGTTTGACCGCGGTTCAACGTACGCGGCTCGCGATGCATGTTATTCGGGTTCCCCGCGACGGTCGCGGACCTCAGCCTGCGCGAGCGCTCACGGGGATTGAAGCCGTGGATGTACAAACACCAACACTAAAACTGGAACCGCAGCTCCCCTATCACCTGCCGCTTGATCACATCCCCAAATATGTGTGACTGAATCTCCTCGTTCGCGAGGTTGATCACCTTGATCGAGCTCGTCACCTTCCCGTCCAGCCATCGCACACCGAACGCGCCGTTCACCTGCGTGTACGGCTCGGTGGCGCCGCGAATCTCCAGCACGTCCTGGAAGAATGCTTCGTCGACATAGCTGACGGATGCATTGCCCAGAAAACGGTCCTTGTTGTAGTTGACGCCGATGTTGAACCGGTTCGTCGGCGGCAAGTTGACTTCTGAAATGTCGAAATCCGGATCGGGTTTCGCCTGAAACGAATAGTTGGCAAACACATTCAGCCCTTCTGCCGCGATCCCTTCAATACCGATCTCGAAGCCTTTGTTGCGGTTCACACCAAGATTGCGATAGCTGAATTCCGACGGCAATCCTCCCGTCGTGCACGGCGCCGTCGGAGAAGCGCAAGCCGGCGGGAGGATCTCGAGGATTCCGAGGGCCTGCGCCGGAGGAAGAATACGGAGCGCCTGCAGCCATCCCGCCGGCGGCGACAGCGCGCGATATCGCGCGGTCTGCGTGAAGAAGATCTCGTCCTCGTTGCGGGTCCAGTAGACCGCCGCAGAAATCGTGGCGCGGTTTCGCACGTTGCCCGTGTAGCCGATCTCGAACGCCTCGATCGATTCCTGTTTCAAATCCTCGTTGCCCACGGCCCGCACCGGAATCGGAAACGTTCCCAGCGGGGCGAAGGCCGGATTGATTCGCCCGAGCTCGATCGGTTCGATGATGCCCACGTCGAGAAAGTTGTTGATGAGAGACGGCGAGCGAAACGCCTTGTTGTAGGACACGCGAATCGCGTGACTCGCCACCGGCTTGATGATGACTGCGACGCGCGGAGAGAACACCGGATCGTCGATGACATCGAACTTGTCGACGCGCGCACCCACATTGAAGCGCAGGGTGTTGTTGAGAAAGATCTCATCCTGCACGTACGCGCCGCCCTCCGCGCGATTCTTTCCGCGCGGTGCGATCGACAGATTGAAATCGTTGTGGCGGTAATTCCCGCCGTAGCTGACCACCTGCCGCGTGCCGATGGTGGTCGCATTGCCGAGCTCGAAGTCATACGTGTGCGTGTTGAAGTTGAACAGGATCGGTCGGCCGTTCTGATCCACCGACAGGAGCGCCGACGCGTCGCCGTTCAACAGGTTCGTGAAAAAGTTGAATTTCAGCGCGCCGCGCGAGTACCGCATCGTCGCGTAGCCAAGACCGACGTCGTTGTCGAGGTCGAATGGGCCGATACCCGTGTGAATAGTGCCGCTCGTTCCAGCATACCCGCCGGCAACTGTGAGTTTGTACGTCCCGCCCGGCGGATCGTAATCAACTCGCCCGTCGAACTTCGGCTGCGTCGTCCCATGATTTGGAAAGTCCGGGTAGGGGGTGTTCGTGCCTGGAATCACGCCAATCGGCCGCGCGAAGTCGTCCGACGTGTAACCGCCCGCCGAGATTTTGTACGCCCAGCGATCGTTCACCGCCTGTGCGTGCGTGCCGTTGATCGAGAACATCTTTCCGGCTTTGGCCTCGCTGCCGTGCACGCTTCGGTCGAATGCGCCAAAGCTGATCGTGACG
>DASPWV010000514.1:0-4413 GCA_035637635.1 Vicinamibacterales bacterium
TCCATGCGGCTGCGTTTCCATTCCGCCCCTTCAAGAAAGGATTGGTTCCGCTGAAAGAAACAGTGACCTCGCTCTTCGAAAGCGAAAGCGTTCTCGGAGTGCTCCACCTCCTCAACGACGATCGGGAAGCGCTTGGCGCCGGCGAGAGCGCCTTCATCCGGGGCGCCTGCTGGATCGGGCCGATCGGAGCGTGGACATCAGAGCCCGTCGAGGAGACCTAACGAATGCTCCTGCTGATCGGCGCGCTCACGATTGGACTGATTCTGGCGCTGCTCGCGCTTGGTGTGTTCATCAGTTTTCGCATCTTCGAGTTTCCGGATATCACTGCTGACGGTTCCATTACGCTCGGCGCCGCGATTGCCGCCGTGCTGCTCGTCAAACACGTCAATCCGGTCGTTGCCACGGGTTTGGCAGCAGCAGCCGGAGCGGCGGCGGGATCGTTGACTGGAGTGATCCACACGCGGTTTCACATCAACAGGCTTTTGTCCGGCATTCTGATGATGACGGCGCTCTACTCGATCAACCTGCGGGTGATGGGCAAAAGCAACGTTCCACTCCTCTCCGAGCAGACGCTCGCGAGCGACGCGGAGCGCGCGGGCATTGCCGTACTCCGGACGGCGAGCGTCAATCTGTTCCGTTGGGATGTGAGCACCCGCGATCTGTCCGCTCTCGTCTGTGCGCTGCTCGTGGTCACCGCCGTCGCCCTGGTCCTGTACGCGTTCTTTCGCACTGACCTCGGCACGGCAATGCAGGCCGCTGGCGACAACCAGCAGATGATTCGCGCACTCGGAGTGAACGTCGAGAACATGATCGTGCTCGGACTTGCGCTGTCCAACGGTCTGGTCGCCCTTGCTGGTGCGCTGCTCGCGCAGTATCAGGGCTTTGCCGATGTGCAGATGGGCATCGGGATGGTCGTGTGGGGACTCGCGAGCATCATCATCGGCGAGAGCCTCGTCAGGACGCGGCAGATCGGGTTCCTGATCGTCGGTGCCGTCATGGGTTCCGTGCTTTTCCGACTGCTCGTCGCCATCGCGCTGCGCGGGGGTCTCAATCCGAACGATCTCAAGTTGATCACGGCTGCCTTCGTCTTCGCCGCTCTCGTGCTGCCACAACTGTTGGCACGAACGACGGCGCGATCGCGCCGGGCGCGCGATCGGCGGCAGGATGCGGCGGCGGAGATGGCATGACGGGGCCGATGCTGCAGATCTCCGGAATACGAAAGACGTTCGGCCCCGGCACGGCCGACGAAGTCCGCGCCCTGCGAGGCGTCGACTTGCAGATCGACGAAGGCTCGTTCGTCATCGTGATCGGCACCAACGGATCGGGCAAGTCGACGCTCCTCAACGCGGTGGCCGGCACATTTCCGCTGGACTCCGGCTCGATTCTCCTGGATGGCACCGACATCACACGCTGGCCCGAGCACAAGCGGGCGAGGATGATCGGGCGCGTGTTTCAGAATCCGTTCAGCGGCACAGCACCCACGATGTCGATTGCGCAGAACCTGGCGCTCGCGGCCCGCCGCGGGCGTCCGCGTCGGTTCGGTTGGGCCCTGAAGCGACGGCTCCGCGATGAGCTCCGAGATCGGGTCGGCAAACTGGGAATGACACTGCAGGACCGGCTCGACCAACCCATCGGCACGTTATCGGGCGGGCAGCGACAGGCGCTGACGCTGCTCATGGCGTCGTGGCTGCGGCCGAAGATTCTGCTCCTCGACGAGCACACCGCAGCGCTCGATCCGAAGGGCGCCGACCTCGTCGTGCGCCTCAGTGAAGAAACCATCGCGCGAGATCGCCTCACCGCGCTGATGGTCACCCACTCGATGTCGCAAGCCGCCAGCCTCGGCGATCGCCTCGTGATGATGCATCGCGGACGTGTCATCCACGATTTTCGCGGCGCCGAAAAGCAACGCTTGCGCGCCGACGATCTCCTCGCGCGATTCGAAGACGTCCGGCGCGCCGATCGATTGGACGAGAGCGCCGCCGCAATGCTCCGTCGTTTGTACGTGTGAACGCCGCGGTCACAATTCCGCTGCGCAACCAGCTCGCTGAAATCGCGCGCATCAGTCGACTCGTCGAAGAATTCGCGGCCGCGCACGCCATCTCGCCCGACGTCGTCCTCTGCGTCAACCTCGCACTGGATGAAGTGATCACCAACGTCATCTCGTACGCGTATGGCGACGCGCGCGAACACGAAATCGTGACCCGATTGATGCTGGAGGGTGACGATGTCATCGTCGAAGTGGAAGACGACGGCCGTGCGTACAATCCGCTGGACGCGCCGGCGGTCGACCTCGACACGCCCGCCGTGGATCGGCCCATCGGCGGGCTCGGGATTCACATCGTGCGGACGGTGATGGACTCGCTGGACTATCGCCGCGTGGACGATCGGAACGTGTTCGTCATGCGAAAGGCTGCCAGACGGGGCGCGTCGTGATTGCCCATGACGGCGGGGCTAAAAGCCCGGCCACTACATGTCTGGCGACGCCGTATTCGTGTTTCGCACGAAGAAAAGCTGCGTATTGTCGCCGGAGAGGCGTGGGGAACCAAGGTTTTCGCCCGGAATCGCGAGCAATTCGTGCGTCGCGCCGGAGTCGAGATCCGCAAGCATTAACCCGCCGCGGTAGGCATATATGAGCTGACGGCCGTTTGCCGTCCAGACGGCGGCGGTGCCATCTGCGATGCGCTTGTAGCTGCGCGTGTCAAACGAGTAGATCCAAGCCCCACCGCCGACGCTAGTGATCGTAATGATTCAGGCTGCTGCCGACCATGAGGCGAGGCGGATTATAGCCACAGCCCAACAAAGGCTGATCACATGAGAATTCCAGGTCTTGGAATTGTCGTTCGGCTCGAGCCGTGGCGCTGCTTCTGACGGGACAACCCGGAGTCGGCAAGACAACGGTCGTGCGTGCTGTCGCGCGCGAGCTTGCCGGTTTCGATCTAGTCGGCTTCTACACCGAGGAAATCCGTGCGGGTCGCGAGCGGCGCGGATTCCGCCTCGTCACGTTCGATGGTGACGAGGCGATCATGGCTCACGTCGATCTCCCGCCCCCGCGCGTCAGCAAGTACGGCGTCGACGTCGCGACGATTGATCGATTCGCCGCCACTCTGGAAGAGCGCGGCCAACCGTCTGCGATCTACCTGATTGACGAAATCGGCAGGATGGAATGCTTGTCCCAGACGTTCGTCGACGCGACCAGCCGCCTCGTTCAGAGCGCGCGGCCTCTGGTCGCTACCGTCGCGCTGCGCGGGGGCGGCTTCATCGATGAGGTAAAACGGCGGCGTAACGTCGAGATCTGGACCGTCACGCGGACGACGCGCGACACGTTACCGGAGCAAATCGTCGCCTGGGTTCGCAAGGCGCGGGGAGGCGAGTAGTGTATTCCGTGTTTCCGTGCTTCCGTGGCTTCCCTTTCAGTGTTTCCGTGTTTCCGTGGCGGCTGTTTCAGCGTTTCTGTGATTCCGTGGCCGGTTTCGCGGCGCTCGGCGGCAGGAGTTTCGGCCGCGACCCCGCGTTCGCCAGATCCCAGCTCGCCTGATACACCATGCGCGCGATCTTCTGCATCTTTGCGTAGTTGACCTTCTCCGGACGGTCGTAAATCGTGTGGTAGTCGGGATGAAGTCCCGTGTGCACCCAAATGCCGGGCACACCTTTCTGGATGAACGGCCATTGATCGCTGCGGCGCATCAGATTTGACACGTTGTTGTCGTAGCGGAACTTCAGATCGAGTCCAATGCCCTGGTTCGCCTTCTCCACCACCGCTCGCAGATCCGGGCTCCGCACCGTGCCGATGATGTTCGTGGCGTTCGCATTCGATTCAGCCGTTTGCAGGTCGAGCCCGCGGAACCTGGCGCCACCGCCGACCGGCACTTCTTCGTTCCTGCCAATCATGTCCATGTTGAGCACGGCAACAATGCGGTCGAGCGGGACCACGGGATCTTCGGCGTAGGCCCAGGCGCCGAGCAGTCCGCGCTCTTCGGAGTTCCACGCGGCGAAAATCACGGAACGCTTCGGCCGCTGGCCGGCCTTCATCGCCAGCGCATACGCCTCCGCGATCTCGAGCAGACCGACGGTCCCCGACCCGTTATCGTCGGCTCCGTTGTAAACGCGAGGACCGTCGGCGCCGTCGTGATCCAGGTGTCCGCTCACGAGCACGTACTCGTTTTTGAGCTGGGCATCCGCACCCTCAATCATGGCGACGATCGAGCGATCGGGAATCGTCTGATGCGCAACGCTGGTCTTCAACGACGCGACCGTTGTGAGCGGCACTGGAGTCACGCCGCCCCTCGTTTCCGCCGTGCGCGCAAGCGCGAGGAGCGACTTTCCTGTCGACGCGACCAGACGCTCGGCCACCGGAACAGATACTTGAACGACTGGAATGCGCACCTTGTCAGACAAGGCTTTGAGTGTGTAACG
>DASPWV010000515.1:0-7005 GCA_035637635.1 Vicinamibacterales bacterium
GGTCGGTGGGCTGCACTACCGATACATACGCCGCGCGGCGTAGGACACGTTGGCGCACCCGAGTCAGCATCTGAGCTCCATTCAGAGGCGCCACACCGGTCGCCTGTTCCGGTCTTCGAATTGCCGTTTCTTGAACAGATATCCCGTGAGTCGCCAGCAGCGTTGAACTCCAACACAGTCTCGACGACGGCGGTCCACCTGAAAGCGGTTGGCGAAGAGTGGGACGGTCAAATTTTCAGTAGCGACACGGTGCAGCTGCTCGATGACCTCCGGGCCCAGCGCCCGCGCGATCTTCAGGATGGTCTTGGCATTGGGGACCTCGCCGGCATCGATGCGCGTGAACGCGCGATACACGAGATTGGCGCGCACCTCGCGCTCGAGGTCGTCGTAGCTCCAATCGAACAGATGCTTGAGGATCAGCATCCGCAGCACGACCTCCGCGGGAGTCCCGGGGCGACCGCGTCGCCGACTCTGCGGCCACCGCGCCTCCAACCCCTGCGCCGGCGGTTTCAATCACGGCTTCGTCCTCGAGCAGGGCATCGATTCGCCGCAACCAGTCGGGCCACAGCTTGTGCCCATCGGGCAACAACACTTCGAACAGACTGCGCTCGCGCTGTCGACGCTGAACCATGCCCGCTCCTTTGATGAAAGGTCATCCGCGGGCAGTGTAGTACGACCGATCGATCGAGGCAACGCAGAATGACCAATTTGGTCACCGCCGGCCGCCGGCCGCCGGCCGCCGGCCGTCGGTACAATTCAACGACTTACGCGGTCATTTCTTCACCGCGAAGTAGCCTAAGCCTAGAAAGGCATCGAGTCGAGCAGTTTTCGATGCGTGCTACGGTCTCCGCTTTCGCGCCGCGATGAGCATGATGACACCGCCCGCGACCGCGACGATGCCAACGAGAGGAGGAAGAGGGACTGTTTTTCGCGTTTCGGTCGTCGCCTCGAGCGGTCCGATGTCGACCACCGTTTCCCGCGTCGTGTACGAGATCTGCTGATACGCAAGCGCAAGGACGCCCGCGACAATCAGCAGAACGCCCGCGACGGCAATCAGTTTGGTGAGCATACCTTGGACCGACGAACGAGGAGCGGGGGGTTGATTGCCCGCTCGTCGTGTTTTGTTCCGCTGGACCCCTTGGCTCAGTGTCTCGCGAGCCACTCCGTGTAGTTCTTGACTTGCGTGGCAACCTGCTGCTCGCAATCACCAGTGATCTTCTCGATCTCTTCCGGCCTGGCGCCGCGATTCCTGATCTCCTGGCGCAGTCGATTGCGTAGTTGTCTGGGTTTCTCCGGCTTCGGCGTTTCGACGAGCGCCGTGGGGCTGGGAAGTGCAGTGCGGTGCTTGAGTCTTTCAAGCAGACTCGAGGCCATCAACAGCAAACTCATAGGCCACTCCTCTGAGAATGGAACCGGGTTCAAGTCGATGATCGATCAACTCGATGGTCAAGTCCAGTCCCGATTGGATCGCGCGTGCCAAACGCCCGCATACTTCGCTCCGGCGTTGAACGTCGGTTTGACAACCTATCGTGCGGACCGCGGGAGACGCATGAACCCGCTCGAAGACTGTAGCTACCAAAAAGTCCGTCCGCGGCGAATTGAGCCGCGTTTTCGGTGCTGTCTCACGATTCGCGGTAATGGCGTTGCAAGAACGACGTCGTTTTGATCGAGACTTTGGTCGCCGAACCTACCAGGCGACGGTTGTCCCTTGATGAGACGAGACCGACCGTTCCAGATCAGACGGCGATCTGGTCGGTCTGGGCTCTGGGCCAGGCGTTCACGCGGCCCGGCGTTCGTATCGGTGATGGAGGCCGCCGACTTCCGGGAGGGCGATCACCACGCCGTCATGCATGATCGGACGTGAAACAGGCGTGTCCTTCGCGAGCGCGAGGTGAGTGCGCGATCGTTCATAGTACCGGCGATAGACCTGCAGGAGTCGGCGCAGCCCCGATTCATTGAACACGAGCACGTGATCGAGGCAGTCGCGTCGGACCGACCCGATGAAACGCTCCACGTAGGCATTCTGCCAAGGGGAGCCCGGTGCGGTCAGCCCTTCGCGAATCCCCATCGCCTTCGAGGTGATGCCGAGTCCATCGAAGACATGATCACGATCGCGAATCAGGTATCGCGGCGCCGAGTCCCACGGGCACGACTCGCGTAGTTGCTGTGCCGTCCACGCCGCGGTCGGATGCGCGGTGACCGCGAGGTGCACGATGCGGCGGCGGTCGTGGCGAGGAGCACTAGCACAAACAACAGCCGATAGGTCACGGTTGGGACCACGAAGAAGTCAGCGGCCAGCAGTTCGTTCTTGTGATTGGTCAGGAACGTGCGCCACGTCTGCGACGGCGGCCGTCGACCGCGGACCATGTACTTCCTAACCGACGCCTCGCTGATCGCGATTCCGAGTTTGAGCAGTTCGCCGTGAATGCGTGGCGCGCCCCAGAGCGGGTTCGCTTCGCACATCGTCCGAATCAACGCGCGGACGTCGGGTGATGCCAGTGGGCGTCCGGTGCGGGGACGGCACTTCCACCTCCAGAACCACCGGAAGCCTTGGCGAAGCCAGGCGATGACGGTCGCTGGCTGAACGATGAACAGTGGACGTCGCCATCCCGTCCACACGCGCGAGAGCCAGACCCAGAAGACGCGATCAGTGCGCGAGAGTCACGGTCAGACACGACGCGACCGTTCGAGGATGTGCATCTGCGGTCGCAAGGCGAGCAGTTCGAGCTGCAGTTCAACGCGCGATCTGACGCAGGCTCGCAGTGCCGAAAGGAGGGCCAGTAGCGTCGACGTCATCCACGCACAATGTACTCGCAACTGGCGCTAACGCGTATCACACGAACACGTTCCGAGTTTTCAGTAGGCACATCCACCGATGTGAACGTTCCATACATCCACTCAGTGAAACTCGTCGACGAGCTGCTCAAGAAACGTAAGACCGTGGAGTTCATGATGTACCCCGGCGAGTTTCATTACTTTCAACGCGAGTATGTGCCCCGCGACGCCTGGCGGCGCGTGGAGAGCTTCTTTGATACCCACCTCCGCGCGCCGTCGACAACCGCGACGGCCCCTCGCGAATAAACACGGGATGCTCTGGCATCGTGCTGACGCAAACGGGCCAATATCGAAAGCATTTCACCGAGGCTGTTGAGGACGTGCTCGAGAAGTTTTACAGCCGCGTGAAGAAGAGCACGCCGAAGAACGCCCGTTAAGAGTTCTTCCATCTGGCGCGATAGGCTTCCCCCCGCTCAGCGCGTGAGCTAGAACCGTGCGCCCTCGTGTTCCAGGAACTTGTCCCAGGCTTTCACCAGCGGCGAAGGCGCTCGCTTTCCGGCGAAACCAATCGCAGCGTAGGTTGATCGCTGTCGTCAGGAATAAAGATCGGGTCCCACGCGCATGCCGAGTCGCCCCGATTGATTGAGACGTGGCGAAGTAAGGCGACGATCCGGAGAGCATCCACTCGATCATTGCAGTGCGTTGTACGTTCGAAGCGCGCTGGTCAGACGATCATGCGGGAGCACATACACGCGAACGATACCGAGCGAATACTTCGTGCGAAGCACGATGTCAACGTCGTCGTCTCGGCGCGGTCTTCCACGATCCATGAGACAATCGGCCTTCGGCCAATGGCTGTCTCCTGGAGGTCATCATGGCCACACGCCGACACGTTCTTTCGTTCGTCGTCGCGTTTACTCTCTTCAGTCCGGTCGCCGCTCTGGCACAGCTCGATCCGAGAATTCCTCCTGGCCCCAGACGCGTTGACGTCAGCGGATCCGGCGGGTTCCTTGTTTCGACCGACTGGAGCGATCTGGTTCTGCTGGGCTCGGTTTCTCCGGTGAGCGGCGCGCTCGAGCAACTGCTCGTACGCGATCTCGTGGTCGATCCTGGTCCTGTGTTCGATGTGGTCGTCACGTACTGGGAAGGCCGCTATGGCGTCCGCGCGCACGGCGGGTTCGCGCATTCGTGTCTTGCCGTCGCCAGACGGTGCGGCGATTTCGCTGCACTGGCCGACCAATCGAGCTCGGTCGATATCGACGCATTCATTTACGACCTCGGTGGCGCAGTCGGCGTCATGGACTATCGGCCGGGCGCCTGGGTGTGGCCGTACTTCTTCCTTGGGCTCGGCGGCGTCACCTACAACCTCGATCGTAGCGTCAGCCCCCCGCTGACGTTCATCGAGCATATGCGGACCGTTGGTGGCCAGACGGTGGTCGTACGCGACAGCCCTGAGCAGCTGTTGATCGCGATCGATGAGCTCGGCATTGAAACGCGGCTGGCATTGAACGTCGGCTTCGGCACGGATTTTCGAATTCCGATGGGGCCGACCAGTCTCGGCGTACGGTTCGAGGTGTCGGATCACGTCCATCATTCGCCGATTGGCGTTCAGATAGTCGATGTGCAGTGGGGGAATACGGCGGGCGTCGGCAGTCGGCTCGACTTCGGATTCGTTCACAACATGCGCGTCGCCGCCGGAGTCGTTGTGCAGCTTGGTCGGTAGGTGCCAGGAGCAAGTCCATGGAACGGCGAACACTCTTGATGCTTGTCACGGGATTGGCGCTGATGGCGCACGTCCTGGCGGCGCAAGGGCCCTCCAGCCCTCAGCTGTCGCCGCCGTCGAAAGGCGATCCGAGGGATCACGTGCTCTATCCGTGGGCGCTCAACGCATTCATCGATCAGCTTGGCGGCCGCCGCGTCACGCTGCTCAAGGCGCGCGTAGTCGGCGTGCTCAATCCGCGTGTCTTCCTGATCGAGACCGCAAGCGTGCTGCCGCCGCTGCCGCGCCACTACGACCGGGTGCTCGTGTTCGTGGACGAAGGGGCGCTGCGCGTCGAACCCGAGCTGATTCTGGACTCAACCGTGAGAGTGATCGGCGTGGCGCGCACGCTCGTCGGCATGCAGATGACGCGCGAAGTGCCGTGGCCACCGGAGCTCACGCGCGAGGTGCTCAAGCGCTACGACATTCGCGCCGCCGTGCTGGCGAAGTCGGTGCAGACGGCAGATGGCGTGGAATTGACCGGGAAATAAGCCTCTCGAGTCTCAATCGCCAACTGTCGGCGCTGTTCAGCACAGCCGTCGAAGACCGTATCGCGGCCGGCTACCGAGGCACCATTTCGAAGCGCTCAAGAGCACAGTGACCAAAGCCGAAATTCAACGCATACGGCGTCAGTGCGTGCGGTGAGACCTTCGCGGATTCCAGAGATCATCGTCACCGCGACATTTTTGAGTTCGACACCCGCTTCTGTGATTTTTGCCGTAAGGCGGAACGTACCTTTAGGAAGGACCAACATCGCCGTGTTAGCTGTAAGGCCGGCGAAGTGAACGGTCACCAATGCGCGGCCACGCTCTCCCGCTGTCGCGAGCCCCGTTGCCGTCAGCGTCAGCACTGCGCTGGTCGGGACCGACGAAGCGGTCCATTGCGCCTGGCTTGTGACGTTTTCCAAGGAGCCGTCGGACTTGACGGTATTCGCAGTCAACTGAACGGACTCACCAGGGGCGATCTCCGGAGGCGCAACGAGTTCAAGTCGAACAATCGCGTTCGGTGCGGAAGAGGGGCTTGCGATGGACTCGTCGGTCCCTTGTCGCATGAGGCGAAACTGACAGCAAGCGTGATACCTGCGGGCCAGCACGAGACGGCGGCGAGTTCGGGTGGACATGCGTTGCTCCTCTTGCCGGAGCGACTCGTCCCTGCTAATACGCTTGAAAGTGCCGTATCGGGACTGGGGGGCCGGCCCGACTCGTCGGTGTAGATCGTTTACATGAACGACTGGCGGGGAGAGTGGGATTCGGCTCCACAGCTAGAAGCACGCAAGGCGGAGCCCTCATGCGTAGTGCCCCCGCTGCGAACAATTCGTGAACAATTTGCTCCCGAACACCAGGCAACAGCAGGCTCTCAGAGAGGGCTAAACCAGCGAAGAACCAACAAGAAACCTCACCTGCATCACCCTGTTAACCGGAAGGTTACTGGTTCGAGTCCAGCCCGAGGAGCCAGCTCGCAAAAATCGACGCAAGTTGCGAAGAGCCAACGATTGCGAGTTCTAGATCTGCCAATGCCGCGAACGTTTGCAGGTCTTGCGGTCGCCTGAGATTTTGTGTTCGCCTCGCGGCGAGCACGTACCGCAGTTGTTCAACCTGTCGCGCGGCCTCCGCTGAGCGACGTCAAGGCCCAACCAGCCACAATGAAAGCTGCCGCCACGTCGCTGACGGTTGGACGAAGGCCAGAAGTAGCGCGCTCCCGCCAATCCAAACAAGCGGCGTCGACAGTGAGACCGGGTAAATACGGCCAAGCGTCACCTTGTCGTGAACGGCTCCGGCGGAGAGCAAAGAATTTGCCGTGAGCGGAACCGCAATCGACAACGATTCGTACATTCAAGGCCAGTGTCCGATTGGGTACCGCTCAAGTGTGAATTAGCGGAACAAACGCAGGACGAGCAGAGCCAACAGCATCAGGCGTTTGTGGATCTCAGGCTGATGTCGGAACCTGAGTCCCGCTCCCACCAGCGCGCCGAACCCGACGAATCCCAGGAGCGGTGCGAACAGGCCGGCGACGAAGTCCTCGCGCGTCGGCGAGGCTGAGCCGGGGGGCCGCTGCGCGTCCCAAGGCACCGTTGAGATCGTAGCCGCGACGCGCTCTCTCGATGACCGTCAGCACGCCGATCACGGTCATCGCCAACGTCAGGAGGGGACCAATCGCGCCGAGACGTCTAAGGGGGGCAGTGCGCTTGACCGCAACGAGGCTCCCCTGCATCAAGAAGAGCAGGAGCCATGCGCTGGTGACGACACCGTGCGCCCCAATAGCGCGGTCGGGGGCGGCCTCGTCGCGATCCATGCGCCCCAGAACACTGTCGACCAGGAGCTGTGGCGCCACGACCTGCTGCCAGGTGCAAAACCACGTCGCATGACGACGGCGCCGACGCTGGAGTTTTTCCCGTGTGGGCAACCAATGCGCGCTTCCTCTATACGTCGGGAGGTGGGGAAACGGGGATCCACGAATACATCGTCGGCAGG
>DASPWV010000516.1:0-6237 GCA_035637635.1 Vicinamibacterales bacterium
AGGTTGCTCGGCTCAGCGCGGACGCTGTACGAGCAAGCGGCCGATCATTACGATCAGCTCGAGCGCGAGACGATCCGTGTCGCAACTCCCGACGCCCAACTGGACGCGGCATTTAGCTGGGCGAAGGTGGGCATCGACAAAGGGCTGGCGACGAATCCGTTTCTCGGGACGGGTCTCCTGGCAGGGTTCCGGACGTCGGGTGACAGCGAGCGTCCCGGATTCGCGTGGTTCTTCGGGCGTGATGCCGCATGGACGGCCCTCGCGACCACCGCGCAGGGCGCCTTCACGACCACACGCACGGCGTTGGAATTCCTGCGGCGGTTTCAGCGTGAGGATGGCAAGATCCCACACGAGATCTCTCAAACCGCGACACTGCTGCCCTGGTTCGACACGTATCCGTACGCGTGGGCGAGCGCCGACGCCACGCCGCTCTACATCGTTTCGCATGGCGATTACTGGCAGGCGAGCGGCGATCGCGAATTCATCGCGGCCGCCTGGCCTTCGCTGCTCAAGGCGTATCGCTTTTCCGCGGCGACCGATACCGACGGCAACGGTCTCATCGAGAACACCAACGTCGGCCACGGCTGGGTCGAAGGAGGCGCGCTGTATCCAGCGCACGAAGAGATCTATCTGCAAGGCTTGTGGGTGGCCGCCGCGCGCGCCATGGCCGAACTTGCGGAGGTGATGGGTGACAAGAACATCGCCGCGACGGCGCGGCATGATGCCGACCGTGTGCGCACGGCGGTCGATCAGACCTACTGGCTCGCCGACCGCGGGCATTACGCATTCGCCACGGCAATCCCCCGCGCCTCGCCATCAGTAGCGGAGCCGGGACCGAACCGCGGCGCTCGTCAACGTCGTCTCGATGCGCTGCAGACATCCCGTCTGATCGACGAAGATACCGTGCTGCCGGCGGTGCCGCTCTGGTTCGGTGTTGCCGACGCGGAGCGCGCACAACTGGAGATCGATCACCTCGGAAGCGGCGCGCTTGCGACCGACTGGGGCCAGCGGATTCTTTCCAATCGCAGCGCGCTGTACGATCCGCTGTCGTACCACTATGGTTCGGTGTGGCCGCTCTTCACGGGCTGGGCCGCGATGGCGGCGTATCGGTATGGCCGGCCGCACGTCGGCTATCAGGCACTGATCGCCAACGCCAGACTCACATCTCACAATGCACTCGGATATGTCACCGAACTTCTGTCCGGGGACTTTGCGACAGCATTCGGGCGGTCGTCACACCATCAGGTCTGGTCGGAAGCGATGGTCGTGACGCCAATCATCCGCGGGTTGCTTGGAATCGAGGTGAGCGATGGCGGCCGCATGCTGCAATTCGCCCCCAGCCTGCCGATCGATTGGGATCACGTCGCCGTCCGATCCGTACCGGCGGATGCTGCGCGGTACGACATCACGCTCGATCGCATGACGGGGCGGATGTCGGTGCATGTCGTGCGGCACGACACCGAAACGAATCGGACAGCGCCCGGCCGGCGCTTGAACATCGCGCCCGCATTTCCGCTCGATACGCGCATCCGCGGCGTGTCGATCAACCGGAGGGCCGCCCACTTCGCCGTCACCCGGGGCATCGAGATTCAGCGTGTCGAGGTTCCGGTTCAGGAAGTGTCGACGGAGACGGAAGTGACGTTCACGTACGACGACGGTACGGATGTTTGCGTTGACGCGCACGAGATCGTCACCGGACAGACGAGCGACGGATTGCGCGTGCTGCGATCGTACGCAGACGCGACGTCGTTGCACCTGCTGCTCGAAGGCCGGGGCGGCCACACCTATGGCCTTCGCGTACGGTCCCCTCGACGCCTTGGCCAGGTGACCGGCGTCACGATGCGGAGCACAAAAGGCGCCGATCAGGAACTTGAGATCGCGTTCACCGGTGCACCAGAGACGTACGTGCGCCGTGAAATTGCGTTAGCGCTTCTGCGCGAGCCACGGCGGCCTAAATAAGAAATCTGTAGCGCGGACCTTCAGGTCCGCGACCGATCGCGGGGCTAAAGCCCCGCGCTCCGTATGTAAAGTTCGCCCCAACTTTATTGTGCTTCTTTGATCGCGACGACGCGCCTGCCTTCTATATTCGTCAGCGTATCCACCCGTCCGCTCGGCCACTGGACCTCGATGCGATCGGCCTTCTTCGCGGCTCCCAAACCGAAGTGAAGCCGTAGGTCGTCGTGCGAGTAGTAGCTCGATTGGCTCAGGACGGCTTGCGCTTCGGTTTTCGCACCCACCGTGACCCGGACCGTCGCGCCGATTGCCGCGCGGTTCGACGAGGTGCCTTCAAGCTTCACGGTAATCCAGCCGTTCGGACCGGCGTAGTCGTTGCGCAGCAGCGACGGCGGCTCGTTCATGTTGAAGATCAGAACATCGACGTCGCCGTCGTTGTCGAAATCGCCGAATGCCGCACCGCGACTCGAATGCGGCGCTGTCGCACCAGGTCCGCTGCGCGCGCTCACATCTTCGAATCGCTTCCCCTCGATGTTCCGGAAGACGATTCGTGGTCCGCGATGCGGATACTGCTTCAACAACGCTTCAACTTCCGGATACACGTTGCCGGTCACGTAGATCAAGTCAGGACGGCCGTCGTTGTCGAGATCCGGCATCCCCGCTCCCCACTCGACGTAGCGATTCAGCACGCCGACGCCCGCCCCTTCCGCGACATCTTCGAACACTCCCTTTCCAAGACTTCGGTAGAGCGCGGGGATGTCGTCGGCAAAATGGGTCTTGAACAGATCCAGCAGGCCGTCGCCGTTGTAATCGCCGGCGGCAATGCCCATGCCCGCCTGCTGTGTGCCATTTTCGCTGTATGCCACTCCGCTCTCGACGGCTATGTCAGTAAAGGTGCCATCGTGATTGTTGTGGTACAGGATGGATGCCGTCGAGTCGCATGCGACGTAGATGTCGCTCCATCCATCTCCGTCGAAATCGGCAGCCGTGGCGGTCATCGAGTACCGTCCGCGTACCGCGCCCACGCGTGACTTATCGGATACGTCCGAAAATGTCGCGTTGCCGTTGTTGCGATACAGCAGGTTCGTGTCGGTTGGAAGGCCGCGCGGCCCGCAGTTGACAGGGATGCCTTTCCACAGGCAATTCGGCCCGTTGCCAACCTCCGGCGCCGAGGCGAGATCGAACCGCAGATAGTTGGCGACGAAAAGATCGACGCGTCCATCACGGTCGTAATCGATGAACGTGCAACCGGACCCCCATCGCGTACCAGTCGTTGCCACCCCAGCCTGCGCCGTCACATCGTCGAAGCCCTCACCACGCCGATTGTGGTAGAGGACGTTCTGGCCAAAGTAGGTGACGAACACATCGAGCCATCCGTCGTTGTCGTAGTCGCCTGCGCACACGCCCGACGCCCAGCCGACGCGCCGCAGTCCCGAACGCGCGGTGACGTCGGTAAAGGTGCCCTCGTGATTGTTGTGATGGAGGCGGGAGACGGGTGCGCGATCGGCCGCGTACTTCTCGACCTCGCGCGTGCCGTCTTTCAGGCGCGTGCCGTTCAGGACGAGCGCATCGATCCAGCCGTCGTTGTCGTAGTCGAGGAGCGCGACGCCCGCACCATTGGTCTCGATGATGAACCGCTTGCGATCGACGCCGTAGGTGGATGGCTCGCGGAGTCCAGACCGATCGGCCACATCGATCAGCGTGACGGGCCACTCGCTTTCGTCCGTGGCGCGCGCGCCGGAGTGGCCGACGAGAAGACATGCCAGGCCACTGGCCACGAGCGGTAGCGTTCTCATTTCGGAGTGTCGCCCTGCAGCCGTTCCGCGATGGCAAACTCGCGTTTCGCGTCTTCGGTCCGGCCGGTCTGCTGCAGGAGTTGTGCGAGGAGGTAATGTGCCGATTTGTTATTCGGGTCGTACTCGATCGCTCGCCGCAACATCGTTTCGGCTGCGCCAGGCTGCCCGGCCTTCATGTATGCCTTGCCGAGCAGAATGTACGGCCCGCTGTAGTACGGGTTCATCCAGATCGATTGCTGCAACGCCGCGATGGCCATCTCCCATTTGCCCTGCCGCGAGTAGATGTCGCCGATGCGGTACTGAGCCATCGCGTGAGCCGGATTCAACCGCAGTTCCTCACGCATCAAAGCGAGCCCTTCGTCCAGACGCGAACGGAAGATCGCGATCTGTCCGAGGAGATAGTGCGCCTCCGGAATCTTCGGATCGAGGCGCAGTGCTTCTTTGAGTTCTGCCTCGGCGAGGTCTTCCAGCTCGAGGCGATTCATCATCTGTCCAGCCAGCAGGTGCGCCGCAGCTGAATCGGGCGGCACACCGAATGCGCGCGCGAACGCGTCACGGGCCTTCGCCGGCTGCCGCGTCTGCGCGTACGCCATCCCGAGTGCGTACGCGAGCTTCACGTCATTGGGCACGAGCGGGCGCGTCTCTTCGAGGAAGGGAATCGCCTGTGCCAGGTGGCCTGCCAGGTAGTGAGACAGCCCGAGCACCTGGACCGCTTCGCGCCGTTCCAGAGAATCTGGGGCGAGGCGATCGACAACCGACGAGAGCTGTTCGATCGCGCGGGCCGGATCGTTGGCGTGGTAGTAGGCAACGCCAAGCAGCTCCGTCACTCGCGGATCGGAGTCGTTCATCGCGCGAAGCTTTTCGATTGCGGCTTCCGGCTGCCCGGCGTCGATTAGTTTTCGCGCCTCGCCGACCGCCCTCACGCGAGCGTCTGCTGCCGACTGCTGACCGCCGAGTGCTGCCTGGTGACTGGCAATCAACACCACAGCCACCATCGCAGCGGCGATCAAAATCCGGAGCGCGGGGCTTTCGGCCCAGCGTTGGCGGGCCGGACGGCGCGGCCCGGCGATCGACTTAAACCCGGAGCTCGCATGAGTGGACAACGCCAACGGCGCCATGTGGCTCGAACGTTGCCGGTCTGGGCCCCACAGAATGGCGCGACCTCGATGCCACGACTCGCTACCAGGGTGAATTGAGTGGTTAAGACCCCCCAGCACGCGTGCTTCCCTCCTTCAGCGTGTGAAATCGATCGGCCGGCAGGTCCGTCCACGTTTCCTCGCGCGCATCGGGCCAGCGGACGTCGACGCGATCGACACGGTCGGCTGAGCCCAGGCCAAAATTGATGCGGAAATCGTTCTGCGCGAGATAACTGCCGCCGCCCCGGACCTCCTGCCACTGCTCGGCTCCGCCTGCAACAAGGTGGACGCGCGCGCCAATCGCGTCCTGATTCGGTGTGCCGACCAGTTTCAACGTCACCCAATGATTGGTCGTGTTCGACTGCAAGCGGAAGAGATCGGGCAGATCGTTGACGTTGCTGATGGCCACGTCGACCGCCCCGTCGTTGTCGAAATCGCCGAAGGCGGCGCCGCGACCGGCTTTCGGCGTGGTGACCGGCGGTCCGAGGCGTTCGCTCACGTCGAGAAACCTGCCGTTTCCAACATTGCGGTAGACGACCTTTCGCTGTTTATAGCCGGCTTCGGTCTTGAGTTGGATTACTTCGGGGTAGACATGGCCGTTCGTGAGGAATAGATCGAGCCAGCCGTCGTGATCCAGGTCGACGAACGAATCTCCCCACCCGAGCCATCTCGAATTCACGCCGATACCGGCGCCAAACGTCTTGTCCTCGCAGAAGCCGTCGCCCGTGTTGGCGTACAGCGTCGACGTGTCGCCCGCGAAATTCGTCTTGAAGATGTCCATCGTCCCGTTGCGATCGTAGTCACCGATGGCGACCCCCATCCCCGCCTGCGGCTTGCCGTCCTGGCTGAACGCGCAGCCCGCGCGGATACCGATATCGGTGAAGGTGCCGTCGTGATTGTTGCGATAGAGGGCACTCGGGTTCGAATCGTTCGCAACGTAGAGATCCACCCATCCGTCGTTATCGAAATCGAGCGTGCTCACACCCAGACCGTACGTGCCGCTCGCGCGTGTGATGCCGGCCTTGTCGCTGACGTCATCGAATGTTCCATCGCCCCGGTTGTGGTAGAGCGCGTTCTTGCCTCCGGGCAACCCCGGCGGTCCACACGCGACCTGGATGCCTTTGTACCGGCAGAGACCTGATTCGGGTGTCGGTGCGGTCGCGAGATCGAGATCGATGTAGTTGGCGACGAAGATATCGAGCCGGCCGTCGCGGTCGTAATCGAGGAACGCGCAGCCGGTCCCCCAACGCGTGCGCGTGTTCGACAGGCCGGTGGCTCGCGTCACATCCTCGAATCTCCCGTCCCGTCGGTTGCGATACAGACGGTTCTGACCCCAGTAACTCACGAACAGG
>DASPWV010000517.1:0-2074 GCA_035637635.1 Vicinamibacterales bacterium
CTCGTGCTTCCGAACGGGTTTCTCGGCTCGTACTCGGCGCTTGCGCGACGGCTTGCCGGAAGCAAACCTGGTGCGACGTTTCGCGGTTACGTGGTGCCGCAAGCCGAGGTGCCCATTCGCGTCGACGGCGTTTTTCAGGACCATATCGAGACCACTCAACGCGCCATCAACGCGACGCGCTACGCCCTCATAGTGACCAATCCTGGTGGCGAGCAGCGGATGGATCTCTGGGCAGATGCCGATGGATCGCTGCTCCGCATGAGCATCCCTCTGCAAGCGCTCGAGATCGCCCGCGAAGATGTCGCGTCGGCCGCGTCGCGCACGACATCGTTCTCGCTGCCGTCCGACGAGCCGGTTCGAATTCCCGCAAACGGTTTCAATCTCGCCGGCAGCCTCGCGAAGCGCGCGGGTCAGACAGGCCGCATGCCGGCGTTCGTGCTCATCGGAGGATCTGGTCCTACCGATCGCGACGCGACAGCGTTCGGCATCCCGATCATGGGCCACATCGCCGGGGCGTTGGTCGATGCCGGGTTCGTGGTGGTGCGATACGACAAACGCGGCGTCGGCCAAAGCGGAGGCCGTCCGGAAAGCGCGACGATCACCGACTACATCGACGACGCGCGTGCCGCGGTCTCCTGGCTGAGTAAACGAGACGACGTCGACAAGCGGCGCATTGGCCTCGTCGGCCACAGCGAGGGCGCCTGGGTCGCGCTGGCCGAGGCCGCGCGCGACGATCGCGTAGCTGCCATTGCACTGGTCGCGGCGCCATCGATCCCGGGAGCCGACCTGGTGCTCGAACAGCAGGCGCATCTTTTCGATCGGATGAAGACGCCGGAAGCGGAGCGGCAAGAGAAGGTCGCGCTGCAACGGCGCATCAACGCGGCCGTCCTGGGCCAGGGGTCGTGGGAAGGCGTGCCGGATACGTTGCGTGGCGCCGCCGAAACGCCGTGGTTTCACAGCTATCTCTCGTTCGATCCATCGCGGTTCCTCAGAGACGTGCGACAGCCGATTCTCATCGTGCAGGGAGAGCTCGATACACAAGTGCCTCCGTATCACGCCGACAAGCTTGCGGCGCTCGCGCGCGCACGCAAGCGGAAAGTGGATGTGCAAGTGGTCAAGGTCCCCGGCGTCAATCATCTACTCGTGCCCGCGAAAACTGGTGACGTCGATGAGTACGCCACACTGACCGACCCGGCGGTGTCGACCGCTGTCACGTCGGCAATCGCTTCGTGGATGGCGAAGACAATGCCGTCGCCAGCTACCCGCTAGGCCATCACAACCTGCTCGACAAACGCTCGACGTCGTCTCGTAACCGGCGGGCGGATGTCCCGGCGTCGTCTCCGCGCGCGAAGCGGACTGCTTCTCCAAAGACAATACGCACGGCGTGTCGACTCCAGGGGCGCAAGAGTCGCCAATTGAACGCGCGATTTCGCGGCCACAGCTCGAAGGTTCCTCTGATCGCGACCGGCACCACCGGAACACCGGCATATTGCGCGAGGATGACCGCGCCCTTTTTGAACCGCTTGACGTTTCCGTCAATCGAGCGTTCGCCTTCGGGGAAGACGAGCAGAACCTTTCCGTGTCGCAGGCCAAACGCGCTCGCCCTCAGCGCCGATACGAGATTCGCGTCAGGATCCACGGGCAGCAGGTTGAGTTTGCGTGCCAGCCACCGCATCAACGGGGTTTCGAAATATTCCGTCGCGCCGACGAAAAACAGATCTCGAAAGACTCTGAACGGCAACGCTCCGCAAACGATGAACGGATCGAGATATCCCTGATGATTCGGGCTGATGATGCATCCGCCCGCGTGCGGCAGGTTCTCGACGCCCTTCACCACTCCGGGCCCGAGGAAGAGACGAATCAGGCGGGATACGACGAAAAGGACGGGCACTGCAAGCGGACGGCGTTCGAGTACGGAACGCGGGGCAGGCTCGGACTGAGAGGTATCGTCGAGAAGCACGGCCCACGGATCGGAGTTGCGGTTTCTTGTGCGGCTCCCGTCTGGCGACCGCACCGCCTCGATCAGTTGCGCCACTGTCCAGATTTCGTGCATGCGATCGGCTGGCAACTCGAC
>DASPWV010000518.1:0-3588 GCA_035637635.1 Vicinamibacterales bacterium
GACGGCACGATTGCGCATCGCGATGCCGTCGAGCCGTCCGTGCGGGACGCCATCGCGGCGGCCCGCACGGCAGGGATGACCGTGCTGCTCGTCACGGGCCGCATTCTGGGCGACTTACAGCGCGTCGCCGGCGATCTGCACTTCGTCGATGGCGTCATTGCCGAAAACGGTGCTGTCGTTCATTTTCCGGATAGCGGCTACACGTCGGTGCTGGCACCGCGCATGGCGGACGCATTTGTCGCGGAGCTCGGGCGTCGCGGCATCCCCTTTTCGTCGGGCCATTGCCTGGTGGACGCTGCCGCGAATGATGCGCCGCGACTCCTCGACGCCATCAGAGCGCTCGAGCTTCCGCTCGTGCTCGTGTTCAATGCCGGGCGTGTCATGGTGCTGCCACAAGGTGTCAGCAAGGCTACAGGCCTTCACACGGTACTAGATACGCTTCGTTTGTCCGCCCGCAACACGCTTGCGATTGGCGACGCTGAAAACGACCACGAGCTCCTGCGCCTGGCCGAAGTGGGTGTGGCCGTGCAATGCGGAAGCGCGGCGCTCCGTTCCGCTGCGGATGTCGTGCTCGACGGCGCAGGGCCGCCGGCTGTGGGCACCTATCTTCGCGAGCTCGCCGAGAGGCAGCTCTTACCGACACCAGCTCGCGCGCGCCGCAGGCTGCGGCTTGGCTACACGGAGGACGGGCGTGAGTTTTCGCTGGCGGTGCGCGGCCGGAATACCCTCATTGCGGGAGATGCGAAATCTGGGAAGTCGTATCTGGCGGGTCTGTTCTGCGAGCAGCTGATCCTGCATGGCTACTGCGTCTGCGTCATCGATCCTGAGGGCGACTACCGATCGCTCGAAGCATTGCCTGGCGTGAGTGTCCTGGGAGGCGCCGATCCGCCTCCGACGCCAAAGGACCTGCTGCGCGCGCTCCGCTATCCCGATCGCAGCGTGGTGATTGATCTCTCCCACCAGCGACATGACGAAAAGATGACGTACATTCGCGCGCTGTTGCCTGCGCTCAACGTCATGCGGCGGCGGACGGGGCTGCCGCATCGCATTGTTCTCGACGAAGCTCACTACTTCCTTCACGACGCGGACGCTCATGAGCTGCTGGATCTGGAGCGAAATGGGTACACGGTCGTCACCTACTGCGCGTCGCGGCTGCCACAGGAGTTGCTCGCGAAGACGGAGGTGATGATCGTCACCTGCGAATCCGACCCGGGCGAGATCAAGGCGCTTTGCCGATGCTGCGCCGAATGCGAGCATGCGGAGCACGCGTCCTGGACGATCCTCGCGCACCTGAAGCCTGCTCAGGCTGTCGCCTTGCCCATCACAAAGGAAGCAGGAGGCGAGCTGAGGCTGTTCACCATGGGCCCTCGTCTGACGCCGCACGTCCGGCATCGAGAGAAGTATGTCGACGTGCCCGTCACGGAGCAGCGGGCGTTTGTGTTCAGCCCGAACGGCCACGCATCCGGCCGGCGGGTGCGAACGTGGCGGCAGTTCGTCGCGACTGTGGAAGGCACCGCGCCGCGGCTCCTGGACGCATACATCCGAAGGGGCGATGTTCCGGAGCTACAAGTTTCCGGAACCGGTCGACCCTGAGCGGGTGTCGGCGGAGTATCGCAACGGGCTGCTGCGCGTGAGGGCGCCGCTTGCTCAGCCGGCCACGAAGGTGTCAATCCCGGCGGTAGGCTGAGTCGAGGAGGAACCATCATGCCCACAGCAATAAAGACCTCCAATTGGGGGACGTGGATAGTCGTATTCGTGGTGGTGTTGCTGACGCTCATCGCGGGGCTTCTGTTCATCGCCAAGTAGCGGGGGATACACCTGAATCACGGAGGCCGCGGCGTAGCCTGCCTGACCGTGCCAGCCATTCCTGATTCGGCTGACCTGCAACGGCGCTTTGCGTGGCGTTCGGCGTAACGGTTATTTCACCTCGAACGTGATGTTCGCGTTGATACGGTACTCGACGATCTTGTTGTCCTTGACGATCGCCTCAAAGTTTTTGATCCAGATTGATTTGATCTGTTCGACCGTTTTGCCGGCGTCGTTTATGGCGCGTTGGGCCGCGTCTTCCCAGCTCTGTTCCGATTGCGAGATCACCTCGATGACTTTGTGAATGGCCATACGTCCTCCTTCGTGTTGGCGTGGTCCTCATAGCCTCGGCGATCGCTGTTCCGACCTTGGGCCTCACGATGGTGTTGCACCACGGGAGCGACGGCTCCATCGGCCCTACGGAGCCTTCCGCTCCCCACCGCGGCATTTCGTCACCCTCATGAGCCGCCAATGGCTGTCGTCCATCGACCACGCGCGCAATCTCCTCCCGCGGGAAGGTGCCGCCGCGTCGCTGTAGACGACTGCTCATCGCTGTCTCTTCACCAGAGACTCAGCTCGGGTTGCCATTAGTACACGAGATCGACGCATCTCATCGATTGCAGCGGCGGGCGGCTCGATGACGACACGATTGTCCACTCGCGAAATGCCCGGCGCGCTGGCCGCCGCGAATTCAGCCGAATCGCGCTGCACCCATGTCTGAACGGTACCCGTCAGCGTCGCCACGCCACCCGTGACGCTGACCGCGATGTGCCGCGCATCCACGTCCGCGTTGCGATGCAGGGCCTCGACGATTCGGTGCCGCACGTCGCGTGCGAACTCGCCCGACGAAACCTCGATGTCGTTGAAGACGCCGCGGACGCCTTTCACGTGGCGCACGGCCTTCTCCGCTTCAGTTTTGTGGAACAGGCGACCCACCTTCCCTGTCAGCGTGATGTGTCCGTTATGCGCGACGATTTGCACGTTGTAAGGCACGGTACCGCGAAGCTCAAAGGCCTGAATCGCGCCGTGCGCGATATCCGCGTCGGTGCGTTGCAGCATGGGACGTACGTCGATGTCATTGGCGACGCCGCGTACACCGCGAACGCGTTTTGCGACACGCTCAGCGGCAAGCTTTTCTACGTACGTATCGCTATACCGGTGAGCGTCACCACACCGTCGTGGGCGGAGACGCCGATCGCGCTGGCATCCACGGCGGGATCCCATTCGAGTTGCTGGAGTACAGCGTCGCGCGTGCGTTTGTCTGTCTGAGTAAGAAGGGCAACTGACATGAGCAAAACCTCCGCACACGAACACAGCCCCGGTGCATTGGTTACCAAGGCAAGAGCAGTTCGAGATGCAATGGCGCCAGCCTGCCGGCTTTTCGCCATCCGCGGCAGGTCCCGCTCCGCCTGACGCCGCACAGCACGTGAAATTGTCCCGGGCTGCGCGAGTTTTCGCGCAGGCGCGTGTGAGGAGGTTGCTTCGCCAGTTCGACAACGCACGAGAACTGGCCGATCGCGAAGCCGTCCTCGCATGTCTCTCCTGCTGCGTTCTGCTCACGCGGCACCGCTCCGTGATGGCTTCAGAAGACCAAGGAGAAAGGCGCTCGCCGCCACGATGACAATGAGGGGACCGCTCTCACGGTGCAGCAACTGTGCGAGCCACATGCCTCCCACAGTGGAGATGACCGCGATGACAGCGCTGATCACGAGCATCGTCTGAACTCCGCGTGCCAGACGTTTGGCGATGACCGCGGGAATAATGATCAACGCGCCGACAAGC
>DASPWV010000519.1:0-2183 GCA_035637635.1 Vicinamibacterales bacterium
TGGGTCGTGCTCGTTTTGGTCCTGATCTTCCCGTTCTTCGTTGACCTTCTCATCCTCGGTCGCGCGCTCTACATCCGGGATGTCGCGCGCATCTACTATCCCGAGCGAAAGGTCCTCCGCGACGTCCTCCTCTCTGGCGAGTTCCCCTTCTGGAACCCGCAATACGCCGCAGGTCAGCCCCTCGCAGCCAATCCAACGTGGGAGGTCTTCTATCCGCCGCAATGGCTGGTCCTGCTTCCTGATCTCCGCACCGCAATTGCGATCGAGATTGTTCTCCATTTCTTCATCGCTGCGACAGGGACATTTGCACTGCTGCGCTCGCTGCACCTGAAGGCGGAGGCGGCGGTGTTCGGCGCGCTGAGCTTTACGCTCAGCGGCGTGATGTTGTCGCTCGCGTCGCTCCTACCGTGCCTTTTCGCGCTCGCGTGGGTGCCGTGGCTTGGCTTCGCCCTGCAGCGGCTTGGGGAGCGCGACCGGCCGAGCGACTTCGTCCTCCCATCGCTCTTTCTCGGCATCATTCTATTGATCGGCGAACCTTCGACGATCCTGCAGAGCGCCGCGCTCGCCGCCGCGTATCTGTTCGTTCGACTTCCACCCAAACGCGCGATCAGGGCAGTGGCCGCGCTATTCGTTGTGGCATTTCTCGTCGGCGCAGCGCAGATCATTCCCGCGCTCGACCACAAGAGAGATTCGGGACGCGCTGCGGGGATGCCTTACAAACAAGTGTCGATGCAGAGCATGGCGCCGGCGCGGCCGCTCGAGCTCGCAGCGCCTGACCTCTTCACCCGCTTCACGTCCAATGGAATCTATTTTTGGGGTCCCATCGCGCGAGAAAACGGGCCATGGATGTTCAGTTGGTACGCCGGTCTGCTCGTGGCGACATTCTGCATCGCCGGCTTCATCCGCCGAATCCGCGGCTGGAAATTTGTCGGTGCGGTTGCTGTCATCAGCTATCTCATTGCGCTTGGAAAGAACGGACCGCTTTTTCCGATCATCTATCACGCGGGTCTGCGCTTCATCCGCTATCCAGAAAAATGGTTCATGGCAGCGTCATTTCTTTTTATCGTCTTCGCAGCAATCGCAGCGGACGTCTTTCTCCGTGACCCAACGTTTCGCCGGACGACGTTTCGTGTCTCCATTCCGATCGTCGTTTTTCACGTTTGCGTGCTTGCGTTCTCGTATTCGCCGCTCTTTGCGCGCGTGTGGAAGCTCAGCGGATACTACGCCGACATCGTTCGCGAAGCGCGCAGCGGCGCAATGACGATGCTCGCAGCCTCGGTTGCGCTGGTGCTGATCCTCACGCTTCGCGAGCGGCTCCGCGTCGCCGTTCCTCTCCTCGGCCTCTTCGTCGTCGCCGACCTCGGTCCGCGCGGATACGGTCTCGCCCCGCGGGTCGATCGCAGCTTCTACGACGCGCCGGCGATCGCGCGCATGCTGCCGCCGGAAGCGCGGATCTACAACGATGCCGACTGGCGACTCGTGCTCCTGCCGCAGCCGCACGTCGGAGACCGAGAGCGGTGGCTGCGGCTGCGCAACGCGATGCTGCCGGAGATTCAATCGATGTGGGGGTTCGCATCCGTTCTAGAGCTCGACGTCACGGAAACAATGCTCAAGCCGACTCGTGAATTGAGCGCGATTTTCTGGCGGGCGCAGCTCAGCGGCGACAGCAAGACCGTGCAGCGCATTCTGGCGGACGCCGGCGCGACATACGTGATCGCACTTCGCGACGCGACGTCAGGCAGCGACCCAGTACGCGTCGTTGCGCTGCCGGGGAACAAGTCGTGGCGGATCGCAGGACCGGCGCGCATTCTCACCGTTCGTCAGACGCCCAACACACTGGCGTTCGATGTCGAAGCCACCGCCAATGCGCAGCTGATCGTTTCGGTGACCCGCCACCGCTACTGGTCAGCGACAATCGACGGCGCAGCGGCAACAATCCACCCGGCGAACGTCGCGTTTCAGGCGATCGACGTCGCTCCCGGCCGTCATCGTCTGTTCATGCGCTATCGCAACCCGCTGGTGATCGTCTGCGGGTTCGTATCATTGATCACGATCGTGGCGCTGCTGGCGGCGCACTTCATAACAGAGCACAGCCGCCGCCGTAGCGACATTGAACGACTGGATGCGGCCTGACATCGGAATGGTGACCGTGCGATCGCAGTGCTCGAGCACGTTCCTGCGAA
>DASPWV010000520.1:0-4033 GCA_035637635.1 Vicinamibacterales bacterium
TGTTTACCTATCGACTGAACGAAGTTCTGCAGCAGGCGACGGGTGCCATCACGTATCGCGATCTCGTCGAGCGCGTCATCAAAGCATATGTGGCGAACAGCCGCGCCGGGCCGACACCGGGATTCGAGGGCGGTGGTCTCGATCAGCCCGTGTTGGACGCAACCGATGGACCAGGCCGCCTGCGGCTGCTCATCGGCGACAGAGAAAAACAGGCAAACCGTCTCAAGCTGCGCGCGGGGGCAATCCAGGGGCTCACCGTCGGTACGATTCTGAGCGTGTATCCGCCAGCAGGACGCGGCGACAGCGAACGACTGATTGGATACGTGAAGGTCGTTGATATCGACGCAACTGACGCCTCCGTGGAACCGGTTGCGTATGCGGACACGCCTCCGCCGGCACTGAACGCCCTTGTGCCCGACAGCCGCTGCGATGTCGCGCTGTTCGACTATGGCGCCGACGTGTTGAAGGTTGCTCTGCATCCAGATTCGGATCGTCACGGCGCCGCTGCGACGGGGGCCGCGCTGGCACGCGCCCTCGCTGGCATTGAGAAGGCCACGAACGGCCAGGCGCAAACGGTTGCGGCGGCAACGGCGGCGAACTGGATTCTCAGCGCACAGGGCGACGATGTCGTGATCGCCTCTACATCCGGGTGGCGCATCGATCCTTCCAGGCCGGGACCGGATACCGAGCAGGCGCCGTTCAAAGTGGGCAAGGCCAACTCGCCTGTTCTAAGCGATCAGCTGAGCGACATTCTTGGGCGCATTGCGCGCGTGCGCGGCCTCACCAAGCTTGCGCTTGGCGGGCCAGCCGTCGAACGCGATGTCGATCTGGAGATCGATTTGATTCGATACGCGAACAAACAGGACAGCGTTGGCAGTCCCGTACCGCTCGGGCCAGACGGTCGAGTGCTTCACGCTGGGGACGACGTCGCGTTTCGACTTCGCAACACCGGCAAGACAGAGGCGGACGTCACGTTGCTGTTCGTCGACTCTCAGTACGGGATCGACGCGGTCTTTCCGAGACCAGACGCGGAATCAGACAGTCGTCTGGCGCACGGTGCGGAGGTCGTGACGCCGCGTTTCACCGTCAACGACGAAACAGTCGGGTGGGAGCAGGTCGTTGCCATCGCGGTGGAGTCGTCTACTCCGCGCGTGGACTTCCGCTATCTGGCCCAACCGTCGCTCGAGCTCGCGAGGACTCGTGGCGCACGAACGTCGCTGCTCGAGCAGCTCTTGACGACCGCGATGTTCGGACAGGGCACGACCCGAGGTATGAAGAAGACGGATGTAGGGAAGCATGCGATCAAGATGTTGGCGTGGCGGACCGAGGCCCGATAGGTTGCAGCCCATTGCCAAGACGCTCGTCAACCAGCGTGAAAAACGGAGGGTACAGTGAGACGACGAACTGTTTTCAATCTGTGTGGAATTGTCCTCGCGACGTTCGTTGCCGGCGCCGTGTCGATCGTGGCGCAGGGGACCAAGGAACAGCCGGTGGAGACGAAAGCGCAGACGTCGCGCGGCGGGAAAGACACGAACATCAAATCCGAAGGTCGCGTCAACGACAAAGCAGCGACTGGTCGCGCAGCCCCCGCGCAGAAGGGTGGCGAGAAGCCGCGTGGCGGAGCGATTTGCGACGTGCATTTCGACAATCGCACACCCTGGTGGCTCGACGTCTACGTCGATGGCGACTTCGAGGGCAACATGCCGCCATGGGGCGACGTCTACACGTACGCCATCGCAGGCCCGACGATTCTGTACGGGCGCGCGCGGTTCACCGATGGCTCGATTCTCACGTGGGGTCCCGTGACGGTTCGTTGTCCTGCGGGCGGCAGTTACGAATGGAGGCTTTCGCGGTAGCTCGCTCCTTGATACCTGGGATCGCGGCCGTCCGATCCCGGGACCATTTTGCGCGGGAGGACACGGGACGATGAGCGGGCAATTGCGGGACCGCCGGCTGCCGCTGCTCGTGTGTTCGTGCGTCCTCACATTGCTCGGTACGGTCAGTGCACGCTCGCAAACGCGCGGGCTCACCGCAGTCACGACCGCGGACGGGCAGAAGGTCGAGCTCTACGAAGAGAGTCATGCCCTCGTGATCGGCATGATCAATTACCGGGCCGGCTGGCGGCCGCTCCCGGGGGTCGAGACCGATCTTGTTGCAGTCGGCAACGTGCTGCGCACGCACGGGTTCACCGTGCGTGTGGAGCGCGACCTCGCGCGCGACGCCTTCGACCGCGTGCTCCGCGAATTCATCGCGGCGTACGGAGTCAGGCCGAGAAATCGCCTGATCATCTATTTCGCTGGTCACGGCCATACGCAGCAGGCGAGCGACGGTCGCCAGCTCGGATTCATCGTCCCTGTTGATGCGCCGCTGCCGACCGCCGACGCTGTTGGATTCAAGTCCAAAGCGATCAGCATGGATCAGATCGAGGTGTACGCGCGCGAGATCGAGTCGCGTCACGCGCTGATGGTGTTCGACTCCTGTTTTTCCGGATCGCTGTTCACCGTGACGCGCGCCGGCCCGCCCGGTCCGCTGGTGGAGAAGATCGCCAAACCGGTCCGGCAGTTCATCACCTCGGGCACCGACGGACAGGAGGTGCCCGACAGGAGCGAGTTCCGCCGGCAGTTTGTCAGCGCGCTCGAGGGCGAGGCCGACCTGACGAAAGACGGCTACGTCACCGCGACCGAGCTCGGCGTGTTTCTCGAAGACAAAGTTGCCTGGTATACGAAAGGGGCGCAGACGCCGAAGTCTGGCAAGCTCCGCGACGCGCAGCTGGACCAGGGCGACATGGTGTTTGTGTCGCCACGAGGATCGGCGGCTGGTTCGACCACGACCACGTCCAGGCCGACGACTGTTACCGATGGGTCACGCGGGCTCGGCGACGATCGAACGTATTGGGAAAGCATCAAGGACCGTCGAGACACGAAAACGTTCGACGACTTCCAGAAACGGTTTCCAACGTCGGCATACCGGAGCCTCGCCGAACGCCGCGTCGAAGAGCTCGATCGCGAGGACGCCACTGCGACAGCCTCGCGGCTGCTCGGAGCGCTGGATGCTCGCAATGCGAACGCGGCGTACGCGTTCAGTGCCGATCGGGTGCGGCAGATGGTTCCAGAATCATCGTTCGCGGCGATGATGCAGGAAGCGCTCAAGACGCCGCTTCTCACAGGACGGCACGTCGTCTATGAAGAGCGATCGCCCGACGGCATGCTGGCTGTCGTGCTGTTCATTGCCGGTGATCAGTATCAGCGTGTCACGCTGATGCGTGAAGGCACGCGGTGGGGCGCATGGAATTACAGATGGCTGGAGAAGAGTATTGCCGTGCCCTCACAGGGACCGGCATTTCGCGACGCGGCGCTCGCGTTTCTCGATCGCCTCAACGCAAAACGAAGCGCCGCCGCACATGCGCTGCTCGCGAGCATGCAACGAGGCCAGTTGAACGCCGACCAGTTTGCGCAGCTCAACGCGAATTACATGCAGCTCGGTTCACCGTCAGAGCGAACGCTCGTCTACCTGGAACAAGATAGCCCCCTCAGTGCGTTCGTCGTGTTCAAGACGCGCTTCGCGAGCTCGTCGGTGTTCGAGCGTATCTCGTTGATGACTGCCGACGGCACTTGGCTCGTGACGGCGTTCTGGTTCACGCCGACCACGGCACGCTGACGCCGGCTACTTGCGCTCGAGCAATGTTCGCAATCGCTGCCCGAGGCGCGTATCTTTCAGGTACGTGGCGGACGGAAACGTGAGCTTGACATTTTCGTCCACGCGCCAACTGCCGTTCGCCGTTCGCGTGAAACTCGTGTTCTTGTTGTGATCGTTGTCCTGCACGGTGTGAATCAGGTCGACAGTGCCGTCGTTGTCGGTGTCGTAGAACGCCGTAGACGTCGGTTCGGAACGGACCGCCCGCAGCGCAAATTCGAAATCCCACTTGCGGTCGCGTACGAGCGCACCTACGTCGCGACGAGCTGCCGCGGGGGTGTCGTTGTCCAGATCGAAAAGCAGCATCTCAGGCTTGTCGGTTCCGGCGAGGAGGACGTCG
>DASPWV010000521.1:0-4152 GCA_035637635.1 Vicinamibacterales bacterium
CGAGCGTGAAACCGCATTGCTGAAGTATGGCTCACCACACTGGACGATTTTCGCAAGTGGTGCGTCGGCCGATGCCTGCTCCTGACGGTATGGCAGACTTGTCCGGCAATCTCGACGCAGTCAGCGCCCATGAGCTTTGGCCTCCGGCCGAAGAGGAGTGTGCCTATGATTGCAATTCTCAAAGGCAGGCTCACGCAGCTCGTACGGAGAGAAACGCCTGCGGGAGTGGTATTCGAGTTTTGGATCGAAGCCACCGGAGGCGGAGGACCCGCGCGCGCGGCGGAACAGATCGGCTCGACATTTCGTGAAGGCGACCTGGTCGAACTCGAGGGCGAACGCGATCCGAGCGGCGTACTCGAGGCAAAGGCCATGCGGCGAATCGTCGCAAAGCCAAGCCGTCTCCCGCGCTGGCTGCGGCCGCCGCAGCGCCGTCTTCTTCTCGCTGTGCCAGCAGTGGCGTTTTTTACGTATGTCATCGTCGCCAATAGCACGTCGATCCGCGATCGCAGTGAGGGAACCACCGTCCCCAGCGGTGCGCGCTGTCTTCTCTGGGTCACGGCTGGTGCCGGGCTGATGACGTACGCGCGCAAGAAAATCCGCAGCCACCAGCGTCTGCTGCTGGTCGAGACCGCTGCGGCGACGATGGCCGGAATCTCCGCAGCGACATACCTTCGGCTCGGCGACTTGATCCAGACGGTGCAGCTGCTGCTGTTTGTTGCGTCGGTGCTCGCCGCCATCACCTTGATGAGCATCGTCGTGTACGAACGCTTGACAGCGTCCCCCGATCAGCCGAACGCCGGCACAACGATGTGAGACATGGCCGCGATCGAAACGCTTCGAGGGACGATTACATTTTTGCCCTGGCGCGAAGGTGCACAGCCCGGCGCCTTCGAATTCGAGTTGCGCTTGCGGGATGGCACCAGTCGTCTCGTCCGAGTGGTCAAGGAGCTCGGGGCGCCGCTGCGTGAAGGTCAGAACGTTGTGGTGACGGGCAGCATCGACGCCAATAAGGTTCTCGTCGCCGCGTCGATTACCGCTGATACGCCCAGCGAGACACGGCGCGCCGCTCCGTGGCTGATTCTGTTGGTGCCGCCGATTGCGATGGCAGCGGTGTGGACGACTGCATACACCACGCAAGAGCATGGGGTGAGCCGAACGGCGTGGGTGATGATCGCGATCGCTCTTCTCTTGTTGGCACAAGTCCGGACCATCGGCAGGCCGTTCAAGGTCGTCCTTCGAACCATCGGCGGCGCCAGCGCGCTGACGGCATTCGTGTACGAAGGCGGCCTGCCCGGAGCCACCGTCATCATCATTTTTCTGCTTCTGGCCATGCTCTCATTCGGATCGGCAATCGCGGCTGTCGTGATTCTGCTGCGAGCCTGGCACCGGCGAGCGACTGACAAGCCGCCGGCCGTGTGACCTCATTCCACTTCGGCCGCCACGAGATTGATCTCGGCGGCGCCCTTGGCGTAAACGAACAACGCCACCGCGTGCGTGTCGGCATCCAGCTGCCAATTGAGCTGGATGTTGCGGCTGAAGGGACTCGGTGATGGCGGGACGCTGATCGTCGGCGATGCTGTTTCCTCGCGCGTCCTGGTCTGCGCATTCCATCCGCACCGGTAAACGATCAACTCGAGACCCGCCTGATTTCGTTCTCCCGCGACGAGGACCTGCTTCAGCAGCACCGCGCCGGCCGGAACGGGAATCGTCATCGTGCCCTTCGCGCCCGATTCCGTTGCGTAGGTGCGAGTCGCCCCGATCTGGAATTCCTTCACACCGGTCGTGTCGTAAAACGGGCTCGGTTTGAAGCACAGGCGCACCCATCCGCGGCGCAGATCCGGATCGAGTTTTTCCGCCGTGACGGCGCCACGCGCGAGCTCCCGGGTGCTCACAGCGCCGGAGGCGAGCCGCGCCCCTGCAAGGGGGCGGTCCGTCAAGTCGGGGTCGCCCAGATTACCGGCTTTGTCGAACGGCACCCGTGCGAGCTGCAGCGCCGGGCCATCCGGCACTGGAGGGGTGCTCGCGATGCGCAGCACGGCGTACTCAGTGGTCCGTGCATTCTCCGTTGCTTCTGAAGACGCTCCCGGGGGGTCGTCGGATTCGGAGTACTCGATCGTGACGTAGGCGGAGCCGTTTGGTACCGGGTCCACGGCAATCGTACATGCGTCGCGGAGAACGATCTCGCGTCCGTTGCGATCGACGGCCATCCCACGACTGATCTGCACCGCTCGGGGTCCCTGCACGGTAACCTCGAGTCCTGCCACACCAGGTGTGTGGAACTCGATCGCGTGGCGGCGGCGCCCTTCGAGGTGATACGACTGTTCAGCGCGGAAATCGTCTTGATCGAGCAACTGACCCGTGAAGTACCGGGGACGCTCCTGACCGATCTTCCTTTCCACTTTTTCAGCCATCGACACTCCACCCTCAGACATGCCGACGCTGTCGCGAGGCAGGAACGAACGTGATCGAATAGTCCGTGTGTGCCGGCTTGGCCAGTTCGATGAACGCGCGGGCGAGCCGTTCGACACGTTGCGCGTCGGCGTCCTCGGCGCGGGCCATGTCGATCTCCACTTCGAAGTAATGCGCCCGGTCACGCCCAATCTGCGTCGTCTGGCCCACGATCGCGGCACCAACGCGAAAGCCGGAACTCTCGGGTTCGACAACGGTTGCCCTTCCGTCGGTCACGATGTCCAGCAGCTGCTGCAGGCCGCCTTTCGTGCCGCGACGCTGATACAGCGTCACCGCCTGTGCGATCAACAGCCGCTGGGTCGGAGCCGGCACGTCGGGAGGCAGGTTCAGTGCCACCCAGCTCGCCAGCCACGGCAACGAATCCGCACGCGTTTTCGCCGGATCCATCAACTCCGGCAGGCTGCCGATTATCGCGGCAATGCCCGGGTAATCATCGCGGTCGCTGAACAGGATCGTGTCCAGCACGCGGAGGAACGCCTGCACCGCAGGCTGCTCTTGATACATCGCGGGAAGGTAGTGCGAGAGCCGGTGCCCGTCGCGATTCGCGGCATCGATCATCAGCGACTCCGGTCAATTTCTCCCAGTGCGGCCTGCACTTGCAGGTCGTGATCTCCAGGCCGCGCACGCGGAATTTGATGCGGGTGAAGCCGGAGTGCCACAAGGGCCCCAGCCGCGTCGCGCTCCGGTTCGACGCCGCTCGCGACGAGCTCATCTCGAGCATTGCCGGTCGCGCCATCCGCAACGGGGCTGACGTAATCGACGCCCGGCAGTTGGTCGAGCAGACGGTAGATCTCCGAAACGAACACGGCTCGCCCGAGCGGCCACCCTTTCCCTTCGGAGCCACCAGACCCGGCGTCGAAGAACTTCACCAGCGCCGCTTCGATCTGCTGGCGAACGTTCGTCGTCGACGCGCCTCTGTCGACCGTCATCACGAGCCGCACCCCGATGTCGACGAATTCAGGTGTCCCCACGTGCACTCGCGTCGTGAGCAGGCGCCGCGGTTCCAAGTGATCTTTGACCGCGGTGAGCAGCTGCGGCAGCGCAGAATCCGCAGGGTCACGAGGCACGATGAGCACGGTGACGTGGCCTGGCCGAACGGCCGCACGCGCGGCCACCGTGTCACGCGTCAGATCGCGGTTCGGTACGCAGTGCGCCCGCGCGATGCGCTGCGGGTCGATGCTCTGGGCGGCGATCTCGTAGTCGGAGCACGACACGACGCGCGCGGACAACCGGGCACTCCGCACCGCGTCGTCGAGTCGCTCGGCGCCCGTCTCGCTCGAGTCGGTGGCAGGGGCGAGCAGTCGTGCAAATGCGAGCCGGTCCTCTTCCGTGATCTGATTCACGCGAAAGATCAATGTTTCCGTCACGAACGCGAACAGCTCGAGCAATGTCACACCGGGATCGGAGGGATTGCGGTTGGTCCATTCGCCGTCGCCGGACTCGACGATGCGAAATCCTTCCTCGACCAGGTCTGCGAAAGTGCGATCGTCCAGGGTCGGCACCGTCAGCGGCATCGCACGACTACTCCGTGTAGAACCAGGCCCGCACCGCGCCAACGCAGATCAGAAACGCGGTCGTGGCGAGAAGGCCCGGGCGATCTTCGCGCACCGCGATCGTGACCGATCGCACATAGTCCACACCGTCAACAGATCCGACGAGCGAAAAAAAATCCGATCTGTGCGG
>DASPWV010000522.1:0-7052 GCA_035637635.1 Vicinamibacterales bacterium
GTCCCACGGATTGCCCGAGCGGAGCGACACGATCGTCGCGAGCTGAACCTGCCACGGCAGCGGCGCGATGACCGAGACCGAGAGCGCGTGCCGGCGATCGTTCTCGTCGAGTCCTCTGTCGTCGTTGCCGAACGTGTGCCATGGGTCTGTGTTCGTGCTCGCGTTGTCGTTGGTGTCGTCGGAGATCGCCTTCGAGAACGTGTACGAGACCTGCCAGGTCGTGCCTTTGTAGCGCTTGCGCAGTTGCGTCTGCAGCGCATCGTAGGTCGAATCCGTCAGCGAGTTGATCAACGTCACTGACGAGAACTGCGGGTACGGCCGTGGATTGGTCGCCAGCGGTCCCCGAACCGGCAGGTTGGCATCGCGGCCGGTCTGCAGATCCTTCTGCGCCTGATGGATCAAGTCGACTTCGAGCGTCGTCTCTCCCGGCAGGAGCTTCGCCACACCAATCGTGGCGCTCTGGACGTACGGCAGGCTGAGATCGTCGCCGGGCAAGTACAGCGCGCGTCCTCCGGCCGTTCGAATAAAGTCCTCGAGCGTTCGCCCGCCGAGCGCCGCGCGTTGATCCGGATAAAACTGCAGGAGCGACGGATCGGTAATCTCCGCCGTGAACTGACTGCTCACGACGTCGCCGCGGATATTGAACCAGGGACGGTTGCGTCCTGAGTACAGCCCGTAACCTCCGCGGACGACCGTGCGACCGTTGCCGCGCGTGTCCCAGGCGAATCCGATACGCGGCTGCAAATTGTTCAGATCGTTGCCGCGATCGGCTTTGACGAGATTCTCCAGGCCGCGGAACTGCGGGTTCGCGATCAGACTCGCAATGAAATCGGTGCTGCGCAGATTGCTGTCGAAGTCGTACCGCAGACCCAGATTCAACGTCACCGACGCAAACTTCACATCGTCCTGGGCGAAGAAGCCCCATTCGGTGTTGCGATAGTTTTTGGTCGTCGGTCCACTGCCAACGGTGAATTTCGTCGGCCAGGTCGCGCGATCGTTGATGTCGAAGATGCGGTCGGTGTTGAACTGCCACACGCCCGCGCCGTAGTAGTCGGCGTTGTAGTTCAGATCTTCATACGACATCCGGACACCAAATTTCGTCGCGTGCCGGCCGGGCGCCCAGAAGAACGTGTCGTTCACGGTGTAGCGCCTGCGCGGGAATCCCTGCGGGAGATTCGGCGAACGCCCGGAGGTGAACGATGGTCGGATGACCTGCGTGTCCGACGTGAGCTGAAATCGCTGCGTGTCCTGATCCAGATACTGGACGACCACGCTGTTCAACGTTGCCGAGCCGAGCGTCCAGTTCCATTGCCCGGAAAGGTCGCTGAAGTCGAGCGCGGTGTTCTCGGCCAGGTCGTAGGTCTCGACGATGTCGTCGTTGTCGTAGAGATAGCGTCCTGTAAACGAATGGCGCGGGTTTGCGGTGTAATCAACCTTCGCCTGACCCAGCTTGGCACGTGTGCCGTTGTCGTAGACACCGTTGACACGCGAAGCAAAAGGATTCGCCGCCGGCAACGCGATGATTCGAACCGAGTTCTGACGGCTGTACTCGAGCGCGCCGAAGAAGAACGCTTTCCCGTGGATGATCGGTCCGCCGAGGGTGCCGCTGACACGCGTCGAGTCGAACGCCGGTTTGGTCGACGCAAACGCGTTTTTCGCATTCAGCTTCGCGTCGCGTCCGAAGTACGACGTCTGCCCGTGGAACTCATTGGTGCCGGATCGCGTGACGACGTTGACGACCGCGGTGCCCGCCCGTGAATACTCGCTATCGAACTGGTTTCGCAGGACGCGAAACTCCTGAACCGCATCCTGGCTCACGTTGACGACGGCGAACCCGTAAATCGGGTGGTCCATCACACCGCCGTCAATCAGCATCGAATACATGCTGCGCACGTTGGTCCCGCCAAACGCCGTCGCGATTCCAAAGCGTGCGTCGGGGGCTCGCGCCGGCCCGCCACCAGGAAGGAGCTGCGCCAGGCCGACAAAGCCGCGATTGAGCACAGGCAACTCTGACAGCTGTTCCTGATTGACGACCGCAGAGAGATCCGATTTGCTCGTCTCGATGTCGACGGCGGCCGCCGCACCGACGACTTCGATCGACTCGGACACGGCACCGATGCTGAGCGTCACGCGCACGTCGGCGACTTCGCCAACGGTGAGCACCACCTTCCGCGCGTCTTTGCCGAAGCCCATGAGCGTCGATTCGACGGCATAGGGTCCTGGCTGAAGCGCCGGCGCGCGAAACATGCCCTGCTCGTCGGTGACGAGGGCGCGTTCGACGCCGGTCGCTTCGTGGCGCACCGTCACGCTGACACCTGGCAGCACGGCGCCACTGGAATCGACCACCACCCCGCGCAGTTCCGCCGTTTGCGCGAAAGCGATGACGGGAGCAAGCAGTACAGAGCAAAGAACAGCCACCAGAATGTTCCTCGAGCGCGAGAATGTCGCGGGGACGTGCATGTCAATCTCCTAGGCCGCTGAACAGCGAGCCTCTAATGCGCGGAGCAAAACCAGATTGCGGCGGCCCATCCAGGCCGAAGCCATGGATTCTATCAGGCGAGCTCGACTGTGACGCGAACGGATGCTAACAGCTATCTGCGACTATCTGCGGCTGTCAGCGGCCGATCACTGGATCGCGACGAGCGAGCTCGCCGTCCTCCAGTACCACGTGCCGTCCACCAACGCCGGCGACGCGAGCGTCCGTTCGCCGAGCTCGCTCTTGTGCAGCAGCTTGAATTCGCGGCCGGCCTTGACAACAAACGTCTCACCATCATCGTTCGTGAAGAACAACTCGCCGTTGACGGCGACTGGTGACGCCGAAAAGCCTTCGCGCTGCGCAGTGCCGAGGCGTCCCTGATACGCCAGCGCCCCTGTTCGCGCGTCATACACCGTGAGGATGCTCTGCATGTCGTTGATCAGGTAAAGCAGTCCGTCGTACACGATGCCCGACGGAACAAACGGCGATCCACGCGGCGTGCTCCACGCGACATGGGTGCCCGTCACGTCGCCGCTGCCGCCCGGCCGAATCGCCATCGTCGGGCCCGCACGACCGGACGAGCAGAACACGAGCCCGTGCGCGACCACGGGCGTGGGGATCACCTCGAACGTGTTGCCGCGCACCGTCCAGAGCTCTCGTCCCGTAAACGGATCGTATGCGGCAACACGCCCCTGGCTCGAGACGACGAGCTCGTCGTGATCGCCGACGTTGATGACGATTGGCGTGCCCCAGCCAACGGTCTCGCGCCGGGCTGTTTCCCAGATCGTCCGGCCCGTCTTCGCATCGAAGGCCGCGACAAACGCCCGCTGACCGCCCGAACCCTCGCCGTCCTGATACAGAAACACCCGGTCCTTGTAGAGAACAGGTGATCCTGCCGGCCCGTGGTAGTTGTTGATCGCGCCGAAGCGCCGATGCCACACGATCTTTCCGCCGACGTCGAATGCTGCGAGACCATTGCTGCCGAAGGAGGCGTAAACGAATTGACCATCCGTAGCGGGCGTCGCCGACGCGTGACCGTTCTTCTGATGCGCCCACTCTGGGCGCGCCTGCGGCAGGAATGTTTCCCACAGCTTGTGGCCGTCAGCCCGATCGAACGCCACCAGCGACAGTTTCACGCCGCCATCGTAGGCGGTTGTCAGATAGATCCGGTTGCTCCAGACGATCGGGGATGAATTGCCCGCGCCGGGAACGGGCACTCTCCACTGGATGTGATTCGCCGGATTCCACCAGTTCTGATACTTGCCCGGGGTGACAAGTCCTTGTCCCGACGGCCCGCGCCATCGCGGCCAGAACTTCGCGCCCTCTCCAGTGATTTCAATCATGCGCGGCTCCTCGGCAACGCGAAGCGCGGAGGAGAACGCGATCATCAACACAGTGAGAAGAGCAAATAGCCGCATCGTGAAGTTCCCCGATTGTACGGGCACTGCTACGCCCGGCTGGTCTAAAGGCCCGCCACTCTTAGGCATGGAGTGGCGGGTCTTTAGACCCGCCGTCAGTCCTGTTAGGCATGTAAGTGGCGGGTCTTTAGACCCGCCGTCAGTCCGAACGTTATGATCGTCGCATGCTGCGGCTCACCTTGACCGCTTCATCGGCCGTTGCGGCCATCGCGATGAGCACGGGACTTCCCGCTCAGTCCCGGGGCAAAATTGCCATCGTCGAGGTCACGCCGAAAGACGCCCGGCGGCCGGGCGAAGTGTCTGTAGCCATCAACCCGACCAGCCCTGAGCACATCATTGCCGTTCTGCTGCAGGGCGGCGCACCTGGCCAGCCGCGCGTGCAGAGCTACTCCTACACGTCAACAGACGGCGGGCTCACGTGGACGGCCGTCCTCACTGCCAATCCCGACGGGCGCACGCAGGGAGACGATGCGGTGACGTTCGGACGAGATGGGACGGCATATCACTCGTACATCTCGTTTGATGGTATTCGCGTCGAGCGTCCGGAACGCGCGTGGAGCGGCATCTTCGTCACATCTTCCCGGGACGGAGTGGTGTGGAACGCGCCCGTGCCGGTCGTCGATCACATCAACACGGCCATTCCCTTCGAGGACAAGCCGTGGGTCGGCGTCGATCGCAGCGCCACATCGCCGCACCGCGGAACCGTCTACGTCGCGTGGACGCGCTTCGACGTGTACGGCAGTGACAATCCGGCGCATCGCAGCCACATCATGTTCTCGCGCTCGCGGGATAGCGCGCGCACGTTCTCCGCGCCTTACGAGATCTCCGATGACACGGGAGATGCGAAGGACAGCGACGGTACCGTGGAAGGCACTGTGCCGGTTGCCGGTCCCACTGGCGACGTGTACATCGCGTGGGCGGGACCAAAAGGGCTCATGTTCGACAAGTCCATCGACGGCGGTTGGACGTTCGGCCGCGACGTGCACGTCAGCGATCTCGCGGGCGGATGGGACTTGCCCGTGGCGGGTCTGGAGCGTCACAACGGGATGCCGATCACCGCTGTGGATCTGAGTGGCGGGCCGAACCAAGGAACGGTGTATGTCAACTGGATCGACGAGCGCAATGGAGATCCCGATGTGTTCGTCGCCGCCTCCCGCGACGGCGGCAAGACATGGTCGGTCCTCTCGCGCGTCAACGACGACGCGAAGGGCGGCGTGCAGATGTTTACGTGGCTGGCCGTCGATCCCGTCGATGGATCGCTCAACGTGATCTTTCACGATCGCCGCGGTGTCAATGGCAACGTCACCGGCGTGACCCTCGCCCGCAGCGTCGATGGCGGACACTCGTTCGTCAACTACAAGCTGTCCGTGACGCCGTTCGAATGCTGCGAGCGCAGCACGTTCTTCGGCGACTACAATGGCATTGATGCGTACGGCGGCCGCGTGGTCGCCGTGTTTCCGGTGCTGACCGCTGAGGGTCAGCAGCGGGTTCTGGCGGCTGTCGCAAGGTTTCGCACAGGTACGCAGGAGCTTCGATAATGAAAAAGGGGACAGTCCTCGCCGCGTCCGGCCTGCTCGCGATTGCGGTGCTTGGCGCTGCCGTCGCATTCGCGCAGGCGCCGCACTCCGGGGAGAGCGCGTTTCTTTCACGCGTGCGGCGGCTGACGGTGGAAGGCAAACGCGCCGGCGAAGGTTACTGGTCGCCGGACGGCAAGCGCATTGTTTTTCAGAGCGAGCGCGAGCCGGGTAATCCCTTCTATCAGATCTACGTCCTCGATCTCGAGACTGGCGACACCAAGCGCATCTCTCCGGGCTACGGCAAGACGACGTGCGCGTTTTTCAGGCCCGGCACGGATCAGATTCTGTTCGCGTCGACGCATCACGATCCGAAGTCGAAGCAACTCCAGCAAGAGGAGCTCGCGGTTCGCGCGTCGGGCAAGGAGCGCCGATACTCGTGGGATTACGACCCCGAGATGGAAATCTACGTCTACGCGGAGAAGACCGGCGCGTTGACACGGCTCACCAACGCGCGCGGCTACGATGCGGAAGCCAGCTACTCGCCCGACGGGCAGTGGATTGTCTTTTCGTCGATGCGGAATGCGTACAACCGCGTCCTGACGGACAAGGAAAGCAAACAGCTCGAGACCGATCCGAGTTTCTTCTCTGACATCTTCATCATGAAGGCGGACGGATCCGGGCCGAAGCAGCTCACCAACGTCAACGGCTACGACGGCGGCCCGTTCTTTTCGCCCGACGGGAAACAGATCATCTGGCGGCGGTTCGACGAGCGGGGACTCATCGCCGATGTGTGGATGATGAACGCCGATGGAACCAATCAACGCCAGATCACAGACTTCAAGTCGATGAGCTGGGCGCCCTATATTCATCCCTCCGGCGAGTACATTCTCTTTTCGTCGAACAAGCTCGGATTCGAGAACTTCGAAGTCTTCATGGTCGACATCGACGGAAAGAAAGAGCCGGTGCGTGTGACGTTCAGCGACGGCTTCGACGGTCTGCCGGTGCCGTCGCCGGATGGCACGCAGATCGCGTGGACGTCGAGCCGCGGCGGCGATCGTGGAGGACAGATTTTTCTGGCGCAGTGGAACCACGAAGCGGCGCGTAAAGCGCTCGCTGCTGCGCCCGCGCGAGCCGCAGATGGCCGCAGATAGCCGCAGATGACCGCAGATAGCCGCAGATAAACGCAGATAAACGCAGATGCAATCGTGTGGGTGTTTGATCCGCTAACAATTGACGTGCGTGGCGCGGGACTTCAGTCCCGCGAATCATGCCGAATGAAACCATGCTGAAACGATTTGCGAGCGCCCTGGCCGTCATCACTGCCGTCGCATCTCTTCACGCGCCAACAGCGGCGACCGTCTCGCACACGAAGGCGCGCGTCGAGACGCTTGCGAGCGACGAGTTCGAGGGGCGTCTCGCAGGATCTGCGGGGGAACGCCTGGCCGCCGACTACCTCACGCGCGCGTTGATGCGTCTCGGTGCCAAGCCGCTGCCGGGCAGAACAGACTTTTTCCAGCCGTTCGACTTCACGGCAGGAACGAAGGACGCAGGATCGAGTCTGGCCGTCCTGAAGAAGGACGCCGCTCGCATGTTCATCACGAGAGAACACGTACAGGCGCTGTCGTTCTCCGACTCCTCGGA
>DASPWV010000523.1:0-5268 GCA_035637635.1 Vicinamibacterales bacterium
CGCTCTCGGAAATGCCCGAGGGACTTCGCCGGCATATCCGATATCCGGAAGGCATCTTTCAACTGCAGGCGTCCGTGTACCAGACGTATCACATGACCAACCCCGCGGTCTTTTATAACAAGGAAGATCAGTGGGAGGTACCGGCCATCGACCGCGGCGCTGAAAACGCGCGCATGGAGCCTTACTACACGATCATGAAGCTGCCGGGCGAATCGCGGGCGGAGTTCATTCAGATGCTGCCCTTCACGCCGCGCCGGCGCGACAACCTCGCGTCGTGGCTGGTCGCGCGGAGCGACAGCGAGCACTACGGTCAACTACTGGTCTTCGAGTTCCCGAAGCAGAAGCTCGTGTTCGGGCCGCGTCAGGTCGTCGCGCGGATCAACCAGGATCAGGTGATCTCGCCGCAGATTACGCTGTGGAACCAACAAGGATCGGAGGTCATCCAGGGAACGCTGATGGTGATCCCGATCGAAGAATCGCTGCTGTACGTGCGTCCGCTCTACTTGCGCGCGCAGACCGGACGCATTCCGGAGCTCACGCGCGTCATCGTCGCGTATCAGAACCAGATTGTGATGGAACGCACGCTCGAGGCCGGCCTCGCCCGACTGTTCGGCGGCGCCGGCGCTGCACCCGCGACCGAGACCGCAGTCGAGAACCAGGCTGCGAACCGCGCCGGCGCACCCGAGCGCCCCACCGCACCCGCGACCCCGAGCGCACCTAGCGCACCCAACGCACCTGAGTTGATTGCCGAAGCCCAGGCAACCTACGATCGCGCCATCGCCGCGCAACGCGCGGGCGACTGGGCGAAGTACGGCGAGGAGATCAAGCGGCTCGGCGAGCTGCTTGCCCGCATGCGCAAGCCTGGTTAGCCCTCAGGTTCGTGTAGTGGCGGACCTTCGGGTCCGCCCGTGGATCGCGGGCCTTTAGACCGGCCCTCGACCGTCCGCTAGAACGAGAATCGCCAACCCAGCTCCACTCGCCGCGCGGCCTGCGCCGATGTGGGCTGCCCGAAGAATGGGGACGTCAACACGCCGACGTACGAGCCGTAGTTGACGCGGTTGAACAGATTCGACACGAACAGAAATGCCTCGAGCCTCTTGCCCTGCTCGCGCACCCCCGGCCCTCGCCCACGACCGGGCGCGCCACGCGGACCGCTGCCGCCACCAGGCCCGCGTTGCGCAGCGATTTGCGCGTTGACCGGACGTCCCGTGATCATCCAGCCCACGCGAAGATCCGTCTGCGTCGTCAGCGCGCCGCGCCGCGCATTCCGCGGCCCGCCGGCCGGACGATCGTTGAAGATGGCATCGAGATTCTCATCGCGTCCGGTCGTGACGTTGTACGGCACGCCCGATTGAAAACGGCCGTTGAGCGACGCGGTCAGACCCCACGGGCCGATCGGCCCACCGATGTTCCAGTTGAAGCGGTGACGCGATTCGCCGCGCGCAGGCGCCCACTCGGTCGCAAAGGTTCCCGTCGCCGGCGGCGTCAACGCATCGTCCGCATCGTTCATCGTTCGTGAATAGCCGTAACGAACGTTGCCGAACATTCCCCGGCGCGGTGTGAGGAACAAGTCGACGTTGAAACCTGCTTGAGTCGCGCGGCCGATCGATTGCACGAGCAGCGTGCGTCCAAACACCGGATTCGGCCGCACGCCGTTCACCGGCGCATTCAGATCGACAGAGCGGAATTCGTTGCCGGTGTGCTGGTAAAAGGTGTCGACGCCAACCCGCCAGCCCTGACGAATCTGATGGTCGATGCCAACGGAGGTGCGCTGCCAGCGAGGCAAGTGCGCCGACTCGGCAAGCACGAGTTGCGTTGGCGGATCGCGTCGTGTCGATGTGGTGCCTTGCCCGTACGCGTCGGGGTATCCCGGATCGCGAATGATGATCTCCTGCTCGCTCGAGCCTCGCGCCAGGCGAATCGTCTCTTCTTCGATCCGCGTCGGCATCCAGCCATAAAACCAGCCATGGCCTGCCCGAACGTTCGTCTGCCCGCGACGAAACGCGCGTGTCACGCCGAGGCGGGGTGAGAACGTCGCCCGATCGTCAATCCCGGTTTGCCATTCGTAGCGTGTGCCGAGCCCGAACGACCATCGCGAGCGCGTCGTGTATTCCATCTGCGCAAACGCGCCGCCTTGTCCGATCCAGAACGCGAGCGGTTGCGCCCCGACTCGCTGCGTGAAGGTGGCCGGCCGCGCCGCCACGTAGGACGCGAGATCGGTGAACGTAAACGTCCCGAGCGTGTTATTCAGCTGCCCCTGCTCGTTGTAGTTCCACGTCATGAGCGAGCCGACGCGAAGCGTGTACGGCTTCACGCGCAGCGTGAACATCGTGTCGCTCATCACCGCGCGGGATCTGTTCGCGCCGCTCACCGTCGCGCCGCCGGCGCGGAACGCGCTCTGCACGATGACGGCTGATGCGATGGTGTCGGGGATCGAAAGGTTTCTCGCCTGATCGTACTGAAACCGAACATGAAACGGCTTTCGCTGTCCGCCTTCGAGCGACAGGCGGGCCGAGTAGTCCACGTCTTCGCGGCGATACCCGCGCTCCGGGAGATCGAGCTCCGAGATGCCCTGATTGTCCCGCCGGTTGGTGCCACGCTCGATCGACGCACGAAAGAGTGTCTGCGGCGTGATCAGTCCTTCGGTGCGGATCGTGAACTCGCGATTGTCTGACGGCTGCCGGAGGGCGGAGACGACGGTTCCGGCCGCCGTCAACGCGGAGATGCCACGAATGTCCTCCGACGAAGCCCCCTCGACCTCTGCGGCGAACGAAATGCGATTCTTCACGAGCGGGCCGGCAATGAACGCGTTCATCCGCGTCAAGGTCCCCGCCTTCGAGAAACGCGCGACGGCGTTGTGCGCCGACAACGCGCTCGGTCGCACGTTCAGGCCTGCGTTGCCGCGCCACCGATCGACGCCGGGGCGGGTCGCGATCTCCACGCGTCGCTGCCCCACCTGGTGAAACTCCGCCGAGTAGGCGTCACGCCGGACGACGATGCGAGCAATCTGATCGCGCGGCGGAAGGCGACCGCCGCTGAACCCGTCGACACGAATCACCGCGCCCGGCCCGCCAATCTCTTCGAGCATGCGCTGCAGTTCATCCGGATCGTCGGGCAACTGATCGATTTCCGCCTGGCTCAGCATCCGCGTGAGTCCGCCCGTTTCCTCCTGCGTGGCCGAGACGCTCACGTCGGTCTCGACCTTCGCGATCGGCAGCGGAACCGTGATCTGCTGCGGCGGCCGTGCCGGCACCACCACGTCCTGTTCTGTCGTCTCGAAGCCCGGCGCCGATACGACAAGCTTGATGTTGGTCGCTGCGCCCAGCTTGATAAGTGCAAGCCCCCTGTTGTCGGCGGTGAACTCGCCAACGACATCGGAGCCCGACATGACGATGATCTGCGCGGCCGGGATGGTTGCGCCGGAGGGATCTTCTACCCGAATCCAGACTTGACGTTCCTGAGCCGAAGCCGCTGCGACCCCGAGAAGAAGGCAGAAAAGGACCAGAACCGGGTGGCGCATCATTGTTTTTACGAGTCGCACGGGCCTTTGATTTACCTCTGCCGCGCGCGAAAATAGGGTCATGGCTTCCTTGGGCGACGTCCTCACTGCCCGCACACGCGAGGGCACAGTTTACGATCGCCTGGCGCGAGACTGGGTCCGCTGTCATGCATGCGGACACGATTGTCCTATTCCACCGGGCGCGGTCGGCGTCTGCAAGGTGCGATTCAACGAAGGCGGCACGCTCCGCGTCCCGTGGGGCTACGTCGCGGGCGTTCAATGCGACCCCATTGAGAAAAAGCCGTTCTTTCACGCGTGGCCGGGCGCTCTCGCCTACAGCTTCGGCATGCTGGGCTGCGATCTGCATTGCGCCTACTGTCAAAACTGGGTCACATCGCAGGCGCTTCGGGATCCGGCTGCGGTCGCGCCGCCGCGGGACGTCGAGCCGGAGACGCTGGCGCGGGACGCCGAGCGGCAGGGCGCGCGGGTGGTCGTCTCCACCTACAACGAACCGCTCATCACCGCCGAGTGGGGCGTCGCTGTTTTCAAAGCTGCGCGGGCGCGTGGGCTCGCAACCGCGTTCGTGTCGAACGGCAACGCCACTCCGCAGGTGCTCGAGTACATCACGCCGTGGATCGATCTCTACAAAGTTGATCTCAAGAGCTTCGACGACAAGCAATATCGCAAGCTTGGCGGGCGGCTGCAGCCGATTCTCGACACCATCCGCGCGCTGCATGCGCGCGGTCTGTGGGTGGAGATCGTGACGCTCCTGGTGCCCGGCTTCAACGACTCGGACTCGGAAGTCACACGCCTCACCGAGTTCATCGCTTCAGTCTCGCCCGATATTCCGTGGCACGTGACGGCGTTTCATCAGGACTACCGGATGGTCGACCCGATGAACACGACACCAGCGCAACTGCGAACAGCCGCGGCGATCGGAAAGCGCGCCGGTTTGCGCTACGTTTATGCGGGCAACCTCCCCGGCATGGTCGGCGATCTCGAGAACACGCGCTGCGTGTCGTGCAACGCGATCTTGATCGAGCGCTACGGTTACGACATTCGCGAGTATCACGTCACCGCAGACGGCAAGTGTCCTGGATGTTCGGCGCTCGTGCCGGGACGATGGGATCGTGCGTTTGCGGGACAGATCGCGTCGCATCCGTTTCTGCCTCACGACCGCGCACGGCTTAGGATTGTCTGATCGCGCGGTTCCTTCACGTGGGTTCCGTCACGTACGTTCGTACACGGAGGTTCACGCGCGTTCCTTCACGTGGGTTCCCTCACGTACGTTCGTACACGGGGGTTCACGGGGGTTCTTTCACGTGCGTTCAAATACGCATGCTTAGTTCACTATTGATTCAGTTTGCGCCACAACGCGACGGCTTGTCGCGTGCTCCTGTGGCGGAGGGCGATGGAGCTTCTTGAGGTCGGTGAGCTGGCCGTTGGCAGCGGAGCGCAGCTGCCTAATTGTGACTGCGTGATTGTGGTGCTTGCGAAGGACGAGCAGAAGCGCAATGTTCTGGTAAAGTTCGAGCGGGCTTGTGGCCGGGGCGCGAACGCGGTTGGCAACCGCCGTGACTTAGGTTGGAACATTCCGCTGCGGTATGACCCGATTGCGGACGTCGTCGGATTCTGACCAGCGCAAGACCGAGTGAAGCACACTCAAGTCCGATATCGCTTCGCCCCTGCGAGCGCCGCGGAGAACGTCCGTGAGACAACCACGGTGGAACACGTGTGCAGCAACGTACGTGACGGAACCGCCGTGAACC
>DASPWV010000524.1:0-1702 GCA_035637635.1 Vicinamibacterales bacterium
GAGAGTCGACCACTTCGAGACCGTGCGACGGACCAAGGACGGCCGCCGGATTCCAATTTCGCTGACCGTGTCGCCGGTTCGGACCGCCAACGGCACCATCATCGGCGCGTCGAAGGTGGCGCGCGACATCAGTGAGCGGCGACTGAGCGAAGAGCTCCGCGGACAACTCGCGGCGATCGTCGACTCCTCTGACGACGCGATCGTCAGCAAAACGTTGGACGGCGTCATCACCTCATGGAACCGTGGCGCCGAGAGGCTTTTCGGATATACGGCGGCCGAGGCGATAGGGCAGCATATTTCCCTGATCATTCCAGACGGCCGGAAAGCGGAAGAAGCGGGTGTTCTCGCTCGGCTGCGCCGCGGGGAGAGAATCGACCACTTCGACACCGTGCGGCAAGCCAAGGACGGCCGCGAGATTCAGGTTTCGCTCACGGTATCGCCGGTCAAGGACCGCCACGGAGCCGTGATCGGCGCCTCGAAGGTGGCGCGCGACATCACCGATCGAATCCGCGCGGCAGAGGCGCTACGACGCGCTCGCGACGAACTGGAGCAACGGGTCCGCGAACGCACCGCCGAGCTCTCGAGCACGAACGAGGCGCTTCGGCGGGAGATGGCCGAGCGGCAACGCGTCGAAGAAGAGCGCACGCGTTTGTTGACACGTGTCGTCCTCGCTCAGGAGGATGAGCGCCGGCGAATCGCGCGCGAGCTCCACGATCAACTCGGGCAGCAGCTGACCGCTCTTCGACTGACCCTGGAAATGCTGAAAGCGCAATCGATCGAGCGCCCTGAACTGCGCGTTCAGGTGGAAACGCTGGAAGAGCTCGCCCTGCAACTCGACCAGGATGTCGCGTTTCGTGTCTGGGAACTGCGACCGATCGAGCTCGAGACTCTCGGCTTGCAGGCGGCGTTGACACAATACGTCGGCGACTGGTCACGACACTTCAGCATTCGTGTCCAGTTGCACACAGGCCGGTCAACATTCGATCGCTTGACGCCGGAGCTCGAAACCACGATTTATCGCCTTGCGCAGGAGGCGCTGAACAACGTGGTCAAGCACGCGCGAGCGGACCATGTCGACGTCGTGCTGGAGCGGAGCTCCAAGTATCTGTCGCTCATCATCGAGGATAACGGCATTGGGTTCGATCCATCCAGCGTCGAGAGCGGCCGCCATGGGGTTGGCCTTATCGGCATGCGCGAGCGCGCCGCTCTCGTCGGGGCTGAATTCCAGATCGAATCGACGCCGGGTGAAGGCACCACCGTCATCGTCCGCGCCCCTGTTGTCGCGGCAGCGATCAGCGGCGCGTAAGACCGTGGACCCGCTCCGCATCCTTCTCGCGGACGATCACGCCATCCTGCGCCAGGGGTTGAAACTGTTAATCGACAATCAGCCCGACATGCGAGTCGTCGGCGAGGCGACCGACGGTGAGCACGTTCTCTCCCAAGCCGAAGCCCTGAACCCCGACATCGTCGTGATGGACATTTCGATGCCCGGTATGAACGGTTTGGTCGCAACCCGGACGCTGAAACGCACGCACACTCCCGTGGCGATTGTCGCTCTGACACGACATGACGATGACACGTATCTCGAGGAGCTGCTTCGAGCAGGTGCCTCCGGCTACGTGCTGAAGCAAAGCGCCCCGACGGAATTGCTGCGCGCTATTCGATCCGTCGCTGCCGGCGGCGTGTACCTGGATCCTGCGAT
>DASPWV010000525.1:0-10953 GCA_035637635.1 Vicinamibacterales bacterium
CTCGAGGAGCTCCACGTACGATTGGGGGTGATAGCCGCTGTAGCCGTTCACCAGCGGCTGCCAGTGGAAGGTCGATTGAAGCATGTAGATCGGGTCTTGTGTGATCCCAAGCGTATCGGGCCGAGGAACCGGCCATTCAAACACCGCGGCTCGCGGCTGACTCGCCAGGAAGCGATCTGTCTGCGTTCGCTCGAAGTCGATGCGCTGGAGCGGAATGGGCACGGTCACGGTCTCGGCAAAAATGACAGTCGCGACCGCTGCCACGGCGGCCGCCGTCCAACGCGTGCGGCCCAACAGGGTGCCCAAGCGCGCCATGGCCATTCCAGCGAGAACGGCCATGCTCGCAGACACGATTACAAACATCCGAGCGGGCACGCGCAGGCTTTGATACGGCCATGCAACTGAGTACAGCGATGGGTACAACCATCCATTGAATCCTAACGACAAATCGAACGACACCACCAGGAGGACGGCGTAGGCGATCAATTCGCGCGTGCGTGGCCGCGTGAGCACGGCGAAAGCGACAAGCGCTAGGGGCATTACGCCGGGGAACAACGTGCCTTCCAGATAACCGTATCCACTTGTCACGCGCCCGTACAGCCAATTGGTCGGCATGGTGCCGAGATAGCTCTGGAGCGGTGGGCTCCACTGTTTGATCTCCGGCATCGTCCGCGCGCCGACAATCTGTCGCGCTCTCATGTAAGGGAGGGCATACGGCGCGGTCATGAGCAGGCCGACGACAATAGCCGCGACCGCGGGCGTGGCGAGGCGCATGAGCCCCTCACGGCGTCCGATGACCATTGCAATCGAGATGATGGCGAGCGCAGTGATGAGGAATACGGCGTAGTAAAGGCACGACCAGGCTTGCAGCCCGACGAATATCGCGACCAGCAGCGCATCTCTGATGCGATGCGTGGCGAGCGTGCGGTGCAGCGCCCAGAGCGCCAGCGGGATAAAGCATGTCCACAGCAGTTCGATCTGTGGATAGTGAGCGAACCGGTATTGCTGAAAGGCGAAAATCATTCCGGCGCCGATGCCGCCGAGCCGCGATTTCGTGATCGAGCGGACCAGCACGTACATCCCGACTCCCGCCGTCCCGAACGCCAGCAGCACCAGCACGTTATGAACTGCCATTGGCGACGCGCCGAGCCACAAGAAAGGCGCTGCAACGAGACCCTGCAAGAGCAACGCATCAGAGTAGGCGAGCGTGTTGCGCTCGGGATAGAAGATGTTCGCATCGAAGAGATGGACAGGCGATCGCGTCAACTGATGTGCGATCCACGCGAGGCGCCAAATGCTGAAGGGCGCGTCGAGATGCGCACCGACGGCCGAGTCGAGGTACAGGACTTGTGGATACGTCGAGAACAGCGTCAAGACGACGAACAGACCGCTGACTGCGGCGAGCTCGCGAAGACTCATCGGCACTGGGGAATTGAATCGTGCACGGCCATTCCGTCCTTCGCGCAAAGAGTGGCTGACTGAGCTCCTGACGGGCGTCACGCGATCAATCGATGAGGGCTCTATAGTAGAATTCGCGCCGTGCTCGTATCGAACTTTTCGCTGGGATTCAATCCGCCGTTAACGTCGCAGAGGCCCACCAGCAAGTACGAAGTCCGATGGACTCGGGGGTACGCGCTCCACATCACCAATCTTTCAGCTCAGAAGATTACGTTCGAGATCGAGACTCGCATCACGTACACCTACTTCGGCGGCACCTCGGGAGAGCCGATACCGTTCAGTTTGAACAAGATGTTGTGGAGCACCTGGCTTCACGACGCGGACGGTTACTACAGCCTGAATTCGCGCGACATCGACCACAATCAGTCCGACATCTGGAATCTCGGGCCGTGGATGTGGGACGACCGCCACTGGACGCCCTACGTCAACGGCTACCTCATCCTTCGTGTGCCCGTCGTCAGGTCGCGTCAGAATCGCGACGAGTGGGTGCCGCAGTCGGAACACCCGGTCGCTGTCCTGTTGAGCGCCTGGCACCAGGACACCCATATCCAGGTGGTGGCTGACACCGACCTGGAAACCTACTCGCACTGTGATGTGCCGCTCGCGACAGGTCAGGCGTACAACGAAATCGTTCCCGAAACCGGGCCCGTGATTCATCCCGTCGGTCCTGGCGTTGTCACACTTGTCACGAAAGACGTGATTAAGATCAACGCCAAGCGATTCAAGGTGAGGGAGAACCTCGACCCGTATCGCGTCGGCTGATCGTACAGCGGCTGAACCGACTGCTTCGGACTGTAGCTGACCCTTCAGTCTCAACTACGCGCGAACATTCAACCGATGCCGATCCGGCATCGCCACCATGCGCTGGCCGCTCCGGGGTCAGCACGTTTTTCTCCGCACAGTTTCTCCGCACAGGCCGCTGCTGAGCTCGTAACCGAGCCGCCATTCTGATATTCATCTTTGTGCTCGAGGTCAGACGCTCTTAATTACGGTCGTTCGTCCCGCCATGAAGCTGTCACCGAAATCCCCCTGCACTCTGTTGGTGTTTGTTGTTTGGTCGACACTCACGGCTGCGGCGTGCAATTCGAACTCGACGATCGCGACCGGACCATCGCCCGTCAAGTGCCAGCTTTCGACGTCGTTGACGACTCCGATCACCGATCCCGGCGGCGGTCTGGGCGCATTTGCCATCACGACGACGCCGGAATGCACGTGGACGGCCGTCGCGCAGGCGCCGTGGATCACCGGCATCTCACCTGCGTCGGGACAGGGCAGTGGTCAGGTCGAATTCCGCCTGGCGGCAAATCCGCAGGCCACCGCGCGCGAAGGCGACATCCTCGTGAACAACGAACGCATGCACGTCACGCAGGACGCTGCGCCCTGCCGCATCGACGTGACGCCGCGAAGTCACGATGTAGGCGCCGCCGGAGGGACCGTTGCGTCGAACGTTTCGACGTTGAGCGGTTGTTCATGGACCGTCAGAAGCGACGCGAGCTGGATTGCAGCCTCGCCCAGTAATGGAACCGGCAGCGGCTCCTTCACCTTGCAAATCGCCGCAAACAGCGGCGACCAACGAACCGGTCTCGTCGAGATCGGCGACCAGAGATTAGCAGTCGTTCAGGCGAGTGTCAGCGGGTGTTCCTTCGGCATCGCGCCAACGGGCCAGAGTATCGCGGTGACAGGCGGCGCCGGGGGGCCGGTGACCGTCTCCACGAGCGCCGGATGTTCGTGGCAGGCCGTGAGCAACGTGCCATGGATCGTCATTAGTGGCGCCGATAACGGATCCGGCGCGGGCACTGTTCGCTTCAACGTCGCGGCGAATACGGGAAGCGGTCGAACAGGAACCCTCACGATTGCCCGCGAAACGTTCACCGTTACCCAGGCTGGCGTCGCCAACTGCGTCTTCGTGATTAACCCCGCCAGCCAAAGCGTGGGCGCGGCAGGAGGCAGCGCGCCGACGGTGAGCGTGTCGACAACGGCAGGTTGCACATGGACGACGACGAGCAACGTGCCGTGGATAACCGTTGTCTCCGGAGCGACGGGCAGCGGCAACGGAGCAGTCAGCTACCAGGTTGCCGCGAACACCGGCAATGCGCGAACCGGTTCGCTCACGATTGCGGGACACGCGTTTTCAGTGTCGCAGGGAGGAGCGGCACCTTGTTCGTATTCCATTTCTCCTGCGAGCGATCCAATCGCCGTTGACGGAGGCACCAACAGGACCGTCACGTTATCCACGATTGCGGGCTGCACGTGGAGTATTGACACCGAGGCGCCGTGGATCACCATCACGTCGCCTCGCAGCGGCTCGGGCAGCACTGTCGTCACCTACTCGGTTGCTCCAAATTCGGGCCTAGCGCGCACCGGCACCATATTGATTGCGAATCAGGTGTTCACAGTCAACCAGCAGGGATCCGCCGGCCAGACTGTGTGCGGGTATGCAGTTGCGCCGACAAGCCACTCACTCGGCGCAAACGGCGGTACGGCAACCCTGACGGTAACCGCGGGCAACGACTGCGCCTGGACCGCCGCGAGTCATTCGAGTTGGATCACGATCAGCTCCGGCGCAGCGGGCTCGGGGACCGGCTCGGTGAGCTTCACTGTGGCGCCGAATACAGGAGCGGAACGTACAGGCACGCTCACCGTTGCGGGTCAGACAATCACGATCACGCAATCGGCTGCGGCCCAACCGGCCTGCACGTACAACATCGCGCCCACAGCGCAGACAGTTGCGGCGACCGGTCTGACGGGCAGCAGTGTAACCGTCACAGCCGGCAGCGGATGCGCATGGACCGCGACGAGCAACGCGTCATGGATTTCGATCACGTCAGGTGCAGCGGGAAGCGGCAACGGCAGCATCACTTTCAATGTCGCCGAGAACACGGGTGGGGCCCGCAGCGGTGCGATCAGCGTTGCCGGACAGACATTTACCGTGAATCAGGCGGCCGCGCCGCCGCCGCCGTGCACGTACAACATCGCGCCCACTGCGGAGACTGTCGCTGCGGCGGGTGCGACGGGCAGCAGCGTGGTCGTGGTCGTGACGGCAGGCGCGGGCTGCGCCTGGACGGCAACGAGCAATGCCTCATGGATCTCGATCACGGCAGGTACGACGGGAAGCGGCAATGGCAGCGTTACGTTCAACGTCGCGGAGAACACAGGCGCGGCGCGCACGGGGACGATCAGCGTTGCGGGGCAGACATTTACCGTGAATCAGGCGGCGGCGCCGCCGCCGCCGTGCATGTACGGCATCGCGCCCACCGCCCAGAGCGTCGCTGCGACCGGTGCGACGGGCAGCACTGTGGCCGTCACCGCCGGCGCCGGGTGCGCATGGACGGCAACGAGCAATGCCTCGTGGATCACGATCACGGCGGGTGCGACGGGAAGCGGCAATGGCAGCGTCACGTTCAACGTCGCGGAGAACACGGGCGCGGCGCGCGCGGGAACGATCAGCGTTGCGGGGCAGACATTTTCGGTGAATCAGGCGGCGGCGCCGCCGCCGCCGTGCACGTACGGTATCGCGCCCACAGGTCAGACCGTTCCCGCCACCGGTGCGACTGGCAGCACTGTGGCTGTCACTGCCGGCAATGGCTGCGGATGGACCGCGACGAGCAATGCCTCGTGGATCGCGATCACGGCGGGCGCGACGGGAAGCGGCAATGGCAGCGTTACCTTCAACGTCGCGGCGAACACGGGTGCGGCCCGCACCGGGACGATGACCGTGGCCGGCCAGACATTTACGGTCAATCAGGCCGCGGCCCCGGCGCCGTGCACGTATGGCATCGCGCCCACGAGTCAGGCCGTTGATGCGAGCGGTGCAACTGGCAGCAGTGTGGCCGTGACAGCCGGCGCCGGCTGCGGCTGGACGGCGGCGAGCAATGCGTCCTGGATCACCATCACGTCGGGCGCAACGGGAACTGGCAACGGCAGCGTCACCTTCAATGTCGCCGCGAACACGGGCCCGGCGCGGATGGGCACGCTGACGATTGCGGGCCAGACATTCACCGTGTCGCAGGCCGCAGTTGCGTGCGCGTTCTCGGTGCAGCCGACGAGCGTGTCTATCGGTGGCGCAGGCGGTACCGGCGGGCCGGTGGCCGTGACGACGACGAGCGGCTGCGCGTGGACGGCGACCAGCAACGCCGCGTGGATCACCATCACGTCGGGCCAGAGCGGCACCGGCAACGGTAGCGTCACCTTCGCGGCGACGCCGAATACGGGTTCGGCGCGCACGGGGACGATGACCGTTGCAGGCCAGACGGTGACCGTCTCGCAGGCAGTCTTGATTTGCACCTACTCGATCGCCCCAACTTCGCAGACGATCTCCGGGGCAGGCGGAGACGGCGGTCCGATCTCCGTGACGGCCCCTGGCGGCTGCTCGTGGACCGCTGTGAGTAATGTGAGTTGGGCGACGATCACTTCAAGCGCGAGCGGCAGCGGCAATGGCACGGTCACCTTCACGGTCAGCGCGAACCCGAACGGACCGCGCAACGGAACGCTCACGATCGCGGGGCAAACGTTCCAGATCACCCAACCGAGGCGGCCGTAACGGGCGCGGCGATGTGTGGTTCCATCGTTCTCTGCCGTGCACGCGTTGCTCACACGCTGACTTTGGCGGTGCTGTCAACGATCAGTACCGCGAGGCCAGCGGGAGCACAAGAGTCGATTCGCGACGTGTTGTCGTTCCTCGTGACGAACCGCTCGATTGCAACAGATGATTTCGTTCGCGACGAAGCGGCGGCGGCTGCGACGAGCGACACCATCGCACGATTTCTATCGATCGAGCTCGCCACACTTCCGATCGCATCGTCGGCGAGCGGCTTCATTTATCGAGTCGACCCGGCGATCGGCGCCGTTGCGCGGCTGACCGACAGCTTCGGTCCGTTCTTCGTGGAGCGGCCCCTCACGACCGGGAAGAATCGGGGGTCGCTCAGCGTGAACTACCGCAGCGCGACCTTTGACAACATCGACGGCCGCAACCTCCGCGACGGAACGCTCGTATCCACGGCGAGCGTGCTGCGCGGCACTGCAGACCCGTTCGACGTCGAGACGGTGTCGCTTCGGATTCACATGGATACGATCACCGTGGCCGGCAGCTACGGCGCGACCGATCGACTCGAGCTCGGCGCCGCCGTTCCGTTCGTGAGGCTTACGCTGAGTGGCGAACGCGTCGACACCTATCGTGGCCGGCAACTGCTGCAAGCGACGGGCAAAGGCTCAGCTTCAGGCCTTGGGGACGTCGTCGTTCGCGCAAAGTACAATCTGCTCCAGACCTCGCACGGCAGTATTGCCGTGGCCGCTGAAACGCGCCTTGCCACAGGGAGTGAGGAGCAATTGCTCGGCGCTGGTCAATCGAGCGCGAAGCCGCGCCTGCTGGTGTCTGTCGAGCAGGGACGCGCCACTCTTCACGGCGACGTCGGCTACTCGTTTGGCGGGCTGACCCGGGAGTTTGATTACGCCGCGGCGGCGACATTTGCCGCAGCACCGTCACTGACGCTCATAGCGGAAATTTCAGGTCGACAGCTCGATCAGCTTGGACGTCTGGTGGCAGATACGGAGCCCCACCCGCGCCTGCTTGGTGTCGACACCATCCGCCTGACCGGGGTGCCGGAGACAACGAACCGCGTGTTGGCGATTGCCGGTCTGAAGTGGAATGTCGCTCGCACGTGGGTCGTGGGCGCGAATGTGGTTCGGCCGCTCACAACTGTCGGGCTCAACGCGCGTTGGGTACCCGCCGTCACCGTAGATTACGCTTTTGGACACTGACCAGAACGGCCCATCTCTCAAAAGCTCCGTCGACGTTGGCGCGATAGCGCCAACCGCCGATGAGGAAGCCGTGTTCGTGTGCGAGAGTGCGGCACTCTCGCCGTCTGTCGCTTGTGACCGTACGTGTGACGCCGTTTCATCGACAGAGTGTCACGAGGCGCTCGATCTGTTCCCGTCCGAAGACAGCGCAGATTTCACGAGCACTACCCTCCCGGCGCCAGCGCCGGCTTCGTTCAACGCGCTCGACTACTTCGCTTCTGAAGCAGGCGCAGAGGTCACGAGCGTTGAGCCTGCTCGTCCGGCGAGCGCCATCGATCTCGACATGGTGTTGCCGCCGATCTCCGCCGACACCTTCATTTCGGAAGACCGGCTGCATCACGCTGCTTTGGCGGCGCAACAACTCGCGCGGATTGGACGTCTGGTGCGCAGTCCCGCAATGGCGATCGCGGGAATCGGTCTCGTCGCGACGACGTTCCTTCTTGTCGCGGTTGGGCATCGCGGTGGCGATTCTCGTATGGCGACGGTCGCGCACGACGTATCACTCCCGCCGCTGTTGCAATCGGCGCCGGTCGCAGACAGTACGGAGCTGGCGGCGGCGGTGGCCACTCCAATCGGTTCCGAAGCTGATGATCGGGGCAGCGAACCGGCGCCGCCACGCATCGCAAGCGCCGCGGCTCAATTCGGGCCTCCGGCATCGCGCGCGGCGATGGAGGTCGCGATCGACGAACGTGTCGCAGCGGCCGCAAGGCACAGTCCGGAGCCACCACGCGAGAACAGCCCTGTTATTCAGAGTGCTCCACTGTCTGCGCCCGTTCGAGTCGTCGCCGAGGTGCCGGCTCCCATCGACGCGGTGCGGCCGCGTGAGCAGCTCCCGGCGGCGAGTGCAGATGCCGTGCGCGTGTCAGCCTCCGACAGGCCGGCAACTCTCACCTCGTCGTCCGTCGCATCGCCAGGAGACGTCACCGCGGCGGGCGCGGTGAATGGAGCAGGGTTCCCGGTCGACACTGCCGCCGTGCAGGCAGTGCTGGCGAAGTATCGCTCCGCGTTTCGGGAACTCGACGCGGGTGCGGTTAGTGCGGTGTGGCCAACGGTCAATTCAAAGGCGCTCGATCGAGCGTTTCGCGGGTTGGAGCAACAGGATCTCGCATTTGACGGGTGCGATACGCGCATTACCGGCAGCAGTGCAGCGGTCTTGTGTAGTGGCACGGTTCGCTATGTCGCGAAAGTGGGAAACAAGAATCCGCGCACCGAGCAACGCCGCTGGATCTTTGCCCTGCGGCAGTCGCACGCGGGGTGGGTCATCGAGAACGTCGAGTTGCGGTGATGGCCCGTGAGATCATGACATCGGCATGCCAGGCCACGAGACCAGAAGGCCGCCCTCCTTGAACCAAGCCAGAGCAGCGGAGCCGATGTAACCGTCGAGTTGCGCCAATGGCTTCTTCGCAAAGTGCGACCGAATCCAGCTGCTCAATGCGTTGTACCAAATCGTATAGTCATGGGGCGCACCCTCGAACGAGAAGCCATACAGCCGGGCGGCTGGCTTGGCTCTCACTCGTGTCACCGGTTGTGCCCATCTCCGACGTAGCACGTGTGCTACACTTGCTACCCATGAGTCGTCGAATCAGCCAACGAGAGCTTCGAAACGAGAGCGGTCGCATCATGCGGGCTCTCGATAGGGGCGAAGCGTTCACCGTCACGCGCAACGGCGTCCCGGTCGGCGAGTTGGTTCCGGTCAGACCGCGTGTCTTCGTCGCTGCGGAGTCGGTCGCCGCGGCCTTCAAAGCGGCCCCGCGAATTGCTCGCAGGCGATTTCGACAAGACGTCGACGCCGTGCTGAACCAGGATCCGACGCCGCGTGGCTGACCGGCGTCATGCGCGCGGGGTGATCGATACGTCCGTGGTGATCGACCTGGAGGTCGTCGACGTCGAGCGTTTGCCGCGCGAGTTGGCGGTGTCGGCCATGACCATGGCCGAGCTCGCCGCGGGACCGCACGCGACGACAGACTTGACGGAACGGGCGCGGCGCCAGGATCGATTACAACGCGCCGAGGCCACGTTCGAACCGCTGCCTGTCGATGCGGATGTGGCCCGTGCGTACGGACGCGTGTACGCGGTTGTCGTCGCGGCCGGCCGCAAGGCGCGTGGGCGCCGCGCGATCGACTTGTTCATCGCGGCGACCGCCGTTGCCGCCGATCTGCCGCTATATACTCGCAACCCGGCGGATTTCGCGGGACTCTCGCCGCTACTCGAAATCGTCGCCGTTTGACGCGGGCACGTTCTCAGGCACACCAAAACGCTGGGGTGACGTGTCACCCCCCAGCCGGTGCTACCAGGCACCGCCCGCCGCCGCTGGTAACCCGCACTCTCACGCGACGACGATGGCGCTATTGAAGAGCTTTTAGGTATTCATCGAGCGCAAGTAATTCGTCCCGACCGACTTCCAAACGCAACGCGCTCGGCTGCATGTGTCTTGGGACGCCAATTACGTTCAGGGCAGCCGTATACGCGAATGCGCGTACGTCCGGGGTCTCCTGCCCGTTGTTGACCGCCCGGACGAGTGCATCCAACACACGCCTGTCACGCTTGCCCCTGTGCAGTGAACCGAGTGCACCAGCCGCTTGCCGGCGGCAGTCCTCGTCTCGATCGGTGAATAGGATCTCGATAATCCGATCAATGCGTGGTGAGCGTCCCCATTCGTAGGCCACGGTCGCCATCGCGTTGTAGCGAACGATGGCATCCGGATGATCGAGCAGCTGATTGACCTCAGTCTCGGCCTCGATGTAGTTCTCGTTCCCTGCATCGGCGGCGAAATCGGCTATTTCGCGGACGCTGAGCTTTCCCTTGCGCAGCAAGTCAAGACGGCTGCTGATCGGAAGCCGTCCAACCGCCTCTCGTCGCCGCTTTCGTTTGCTGCTCTCATGGGACCAAGCCATAGGCCTCAAGCTCGGAAAGCGTCTCGCGTGTTCGCCGGAGCTGGGATTCCAGTATGCTCCGCGCCTTCCTGGTCAGGTCGCCTGAGCTCAGGAGTCGTTTGATTTCGTCCGCTTGCTTTTCGAGTCCTCGAGCCGCCTGCATCACCTTATCCACGTGGTTGAACGGAGCGCCCGTTCTTGGATTGATGGCCACCACCTCGCCTCGTAGTTCCCGGACGGCCGCTTGAATGGTGGCAGCGTCCAAGTTCTTGGTGAGAATGTTCTCAATCTTCAGACCAACGGACTCAATGTGGTGTCCGAGTTCGAGACTCGATCGAAACAGCGCGCGTCCGCCCGTCGCGTAACCACCACCAGGCGCAATCGCCCCCAACAGCAACCCGCCACCCGTGACTGCACGCTCGGTGGTCGTCGCGTTCGGATCTCGGAACGTCTGATACGTGGTGTACACGTCGTACGCCGTCGATCCAAGCTCGTAGAGTCCATACAAGATCGGAATGATGAGCAGCGGGTTTCGACCGTCGGGATCCACGAATTTCAGTGGTCGATTCGCGACGTACGTGTAGCGGTTCCACCGCTGCGGATCGACAAGTGCCTGCTCGATCTCCAGCACCGGATCGACGGTGGTGAAGCGTCCCGTCTGGCTGGCGTAGTAGCGGCCGCCGAAGTAATCAAAGCCGGTCTCCGCATCGCGCTCCTTCCCGGCAAACTGTCGCCGGTCCGGCGGATCTCCCGGCCATAGCTCACCAAACGGCAGGTAATCGAAGCGCTTGATGACCTGGCCGTTGGCATCCGTCATCATGCGCAC
>DASPWV010000526.1:0-4317 GCA_035637635.1 Vicinamibacterales bacterium
CACCGATGGCGCCGTCCGCGATGTCGCCGGCGTGCTCGAGACCGGCCTTCCCGTCTGGTGTCACGGCGGTGCGGCGCCCCCATCCGTCGCCCGCCTGACGTTCGTCAACTGGCAGGAGCCGATCGGGTGTGGCGGTGTCGCCATCTTTCCCGACGACGTCATCGTCACCGATGGGGATGGCGCAGTCGTCATCCCGAAGGCGCTGGTCGATGAAGTTGTGGCGACGGCGCCCGAACAGGAGCGGCTCGAGAACTGGATCATGGGCGAAGTGCACAAAGGCGTGCCGCTTCCGGGTCTCTATCCGCCCAACGCCGAGACGAAGGCGCGATACGAAGCCGATGTCCGAAAACGTTGAGCGCGGCGGAGCGGACAGACCGTAACGTTTGGGAGGAAGCGTTGGGGAGCCGGCTTCGAGGCAAGACCGTGTTCATGACGGCGGCTGCGCAGGGCATCGGTCGCGCCACCGCGCTCGCGCTTGCAGGCGAGGAGGCCGAAGTCTGGGCCACCGACATCAACAAGGAGCTTCTTGCCTCACTGGACAGCGTGCCGCGAATTCGCACCCGCGTCCTCGACGTGCTCGACGACGATGCCGTTGCGGCAGTTGCGAAGGATGTCGGCCCGATCGATGTGCTGTTCAATTGTGCCGGCTATGTGCACCAGGGTGACATTCTCACGTGCACACCGAAGGACTGGGACTTCAGCTTTCGCCTGAATGTGCGCGCGATGTACATCGTCACGCGCGCGTTCATTCCTGTCATGCTCGCCCGCGGCGGCGGCAGCATCATCAACATGGCGTCGGTCATCTCGAGCATGAAGGGTACGCCGAACCGGCTCGCGTACGGCGCCAGCAAAGCGGCCGTCATCGGCTTCACCAAGGCAGTCGCCGCCGACTACGCAAAGCAGGGCATCCGGTGCAACTGCGTCTGTCCGAGCGGCGTGGACACGCCGTCGTTTGCCGAACGACTCAACGCGTTCGCAGATCCCGAGAAGGTCCGCAACGACGTCATCTCGCGGGTGCCGCTGGGGCGCATCGGCACGGTCGACGACATCACACCCCTGGTCGTTTATCTTGCGTCCGACGAATCGCGTTTTGCGACCGGCGCGATGTTCCCGGTGGATGGCGGTGTGGCCATGTGATCCCGGAACGATAGCCGCGAGTCGTCCAGACAACGGATGGGGACAAAAACGAGATCGGGAATCGGACACCAGGGAACATGAGCAGCAAGGTCATTGTGATAACAGGCGCCAGCTCCGGAATCGGGGCGGCCCTTGCGCGACAACGCGCGGTCGCGGGAGATGCCGTCGTGCTTGCCGCGCGTCGTCAGGACAAGCTCACTCGAGTGGTGGAAGCGTGTGGCGGCCGTGCGCTTGCGGTGCCTACCGACGTCACGCAGCGCGGCGAGGTCGAACGGCTGCGCGACGCGGCAATCGGCGAGTTCGGGCATATCGACGTGTGGGTGAACAATGCGGGACGAGGCATCAATCGCCGGGTACTCGAGTTGAGCGATGGCGATCTCGACGAAATGTTCATCGTCAATACCAAAGCACCGCTCTACGGCATGCAGGCGATCGTGCCGTATTTCCAGTCACGAGGCGAAGGACATGTAATCAATGTGTCCTCCATCCTGACGCGCGTCTCGAGCGCGACGTTCAGGTCCGCGTACACGGCCGCCAAAGCCGCGCTCAACGCCCTCACCTCGAATCTCCGCACGGACCTGCACACCACGCACCCGCGCATCCATGTCTCGTTGATTCTGCCGGGCGGCGTGCCGGGAGAATTCCAAGCGGCATCGTTGGGTGGAACACCCCCTGTCAACCCGCCGCTGAAGGGCGCACGGCCGCAGACGCCTGACGAAGTCGCCGAAGTGATTGCCGGCGTCATCGACAATCCGGTGGCGGAGGCCTATACGCTGCCAGTACTGCGAGAGCTCGCCCGCCAATACCTCGAGGATGTGGACGCCTTCGAGGAATCGATGACCGCGTCATCGCACTGATCGCCCGCGCAGATCGTCAGAAGCGCAGCTCTCGCGGGGGTGAAGCTTGCGACGAGTGTGGCAACCAGCGCCGCCGTCCCTGCGATCGTTCTGCCGCGTGTCCGCGCCGTCATGTCGAGACGGCAACGTCAGCGCCGGCGGCTCCCACCGGCTCATTCCGGGCGTCCCTCGCCTTCATCCGAGCCATGTTCACGCCCGGCCCGCGTGGGATGAAGACAAGGATGAGAATTGTCGCCAGCAGTTCGAGTCCGCCGATCACATACAGCCCGGTCGAGGTCTTGCCGGTCAAGTCCCTGAACCAGCCGACCGCAAAGGGACCCACCCAACCCGACAGATTGCCGATTGAGTTGATGAGCGCGATGCCGCCGGCAGCGGCAGTCCCGCCGAGAATCATCGTCGGCATCTGCCAGAACGGCGCGATTGCGCTGAGCACGCCCGTCTGAGCGAGCACGAGACCTGCGAATGCCAGCGGCGGCGTACTTTCGAACACGCCAATCGTGATCAGTCCAATGGCGGCCGCCAGACATGAAAGAGCACAGTGATACCGGCGCTCGAGCAGGCGATCGGAACTGCGCGCGACGAACACGACGGCAATCATCGCCGCCACGTATGGAACGGCCGAGAGCAACCCAATCATGACGTTGCTCTCGACGCCCATGCCGCTGATGATGGTCGGGCCCCAGAAGCCCAACGTTGGATTCGCACTTACGAGACAAAAGCAAATGAGCGTCAGCAACCAGAGCCGGGGCACTCGCAGCGCTTCGCTGAACCGATGCCTTCGCGGGCCGGCTTCGCGGCGATCCCTTTCCAGATCTGCGAGCACAAACTGTCTTTCGCTCTCGGTCAGCCACCGTGCCTGCGCGGGCGCATCCACCATGATCGCCAGCGTCACAAAGCCGACGATCATGGTCGGCGCGCCCTCGAGCAGGAACAGCCACTGCCAGTTCGCCAGGCCGGCGGCGCCGCAGAGCGCACTCATGATCCAACCGGAAATCGGCCCGCCGAAAATCCCGGCGATTGGTACGGCGGTCATGAAATAGCCGAGCATGCGTGCCCTGTGCCGGGCCGGAAACCAGTAGGTCAGATACAGGATCACGCCCGGATACAACCCGGCCTCGAACGCTCCAAGCAGGAAACGCAGGATGTAGAACCACGTGTCGGTCCTGACGAACATGGTCGACATGCTCGCGAGACCCCACAGGATGGCGATGCGCGCCAGCGTCTTGCGCGCGCCGATTCGTTCGAGCAACAAATTGCTCGGCACTTCGAACAAAAAGTAGCCGAGGAAAAAGATTCCGGCACCGAAGCCAAAGACAGCCTCGCTGAAACCGAGGTCGGTCACCATCCGGAGCTTCGCAAATCCGACGTTGACGCGATCCAGCCACGCCAGAACGAACAGGAGCATGGCGAACGGAATGATTCGCCAGGCAATCTTCCGATAGACCGCCTTGACTTCGCCGCCGGCACGAAGTACACGTGTTTGCGGCTCCATCAACCGCTCGGTGGACTGGGTCATACGTCCTTGTGCGATCACTCGGCGGGCACTGGTGGGCCGTCCTCTAGAGAACCACTTTGAAGGTGATGCCGAACTTCTTCTGGTAATCGACGACCTGGGTCGGATTGGGGTCGACGTTGACGATGACGAACGTCGCCCCCGGTGGATGCAGGATGTAGCGATTCAGCGAATGCCAGGTACCCACTTTGTACCTGAAGCCGACTGTGCCATCGATCAGGAACGCGCGCACCTGGTCGGGTCGCGGCACCGCCTCGCGGTCATTCAGATCGGTGGGTGGCGCCACCGCGACGACCGACAGCGAGCCGCTCATCGGGATGAACGCCTGCGTGACATTGAAGTGCCGCTCCAACTGCGCAAACGTCCGCCCTGCGAATGGCTGCCAGATCACGCCGATGATGGTCTTGCCGACGACATCGAAACCCTTGTCGTAAATCAACGTGCGGCGATCGACAGGCCGCGCCCTCGCGTCGAACAATTTCCCGAAGGGCCTGAAGGAATCGTCCGTCAACGCCTCGATCTTGAGCTCGTGGACGCCGGCACGTGCATTCGCGATTCGCAACCGCGCACTCCTTGATTAGAAGCTGACCTTGCCGCCCAGCCGGACGAGGCGTGGGTTGATGGTTGCCGAGACGACTCCCAGATTGGGGCCGATGGTCGTGACCTCGGACAGGACCGTGTTGACGTTCAGCAGGTTGTAGAGATCGACGAATGGTTCGACGCGCCTTCCGGCAACCCTGAAGACACGACCGAAGCGAAGATCGAGCATCATCCATTTGTCGTAGCGGCTCTCGTCGTTCGGTTCGAGGC
>DASPWV010000527.1:0-3874 GCA_035637635.1 Vicinamibacterales bacterium
CCGTGCCAAATCGAACCGCGTGCTTCCTGATTGGAAAATCGAAGTTCTGCGCAATCGTAAACTGACGCCCTGCACGTGCACCCGATTGCCCTGCGCCGCCAGCCGTGAATGCGTCCAGCACGCGCACGACCGGCGCGTCAGAGACAGACGACTGCGTGTTCTCCGAGCGCGAGAACTCGAACTTGAGCTCGCTGAACAATTTCTTGCCGTACAGCTTGGTGTCGCGCGCGCGCAGCATGTCGGTAATCGATTCGGTCTGGAACGCGCGTTCCGCCAGGTCGAAGTCGCCGACGCCGAGATTCTTGCGCGTGTCGTCGCGCCGGGAGTACTCCGCTCGGAGCGTGTTGCCCGCGCCGAGCAGGTGCTCGAGACGCGCGCTCACGTTCACCCCGTCGACCGGCCGCCGGATTTGATCGTTGATGGTGCCGGAGGGCGTCGACGCCACGATTGTCCGCGCGTCGTACGACATGTTCCCATCAGCGGTGATGGCCAGGCTCGTCTTCCCTTTGGAGAGCGGGCCCTGGAAGTTGAACATGAATCGCTTCTGCTGCTCGGGTCCGCGCACCGGCGCAAACGCGTTCCTCGCGTTCAGCGCGTCGTCTCGAAAGCCGAAGTTGGCTCCGCCACGCCAGTTGCCCATGCCTGGCTTCGTGATGATCTCGATCCGCACCATGCCGGCATCGTGGTATTCGGCTGAAAACGAATTCGAATGGAAGCGAATCTGCTGAATTTGATCCTTTGGCGGAATGCGGCCGCCGCGGAACCCGTCCACGAAGATTTGCGCGCCCGGACCCGCCATCTGCTGCAACTGCTCCGCCATCTCGTCGGGATCATCGGACAGCGAATCGATCTCTTCCTGCGTCAACGTTTGCGTGAACCCTTTTTCGCACAGGACATCCGCGCTTTGTTCCCGAACGACGATCTCTTCAGCGAGCGCCACGGGAAGCGTGGCCAGCGCGTTGTTGTTGCCGCGTTTGACGTTGAACGAAACGGTGTACCCGCGAAATCCTTCTGCTTCGACTTTGACCTGGTATTGGCCGGGTACGAGACCGGTAAACACCGCCTCGCCGGTCTCGCTGACAAGGAGCTGCCGCTCGACACCCGCACTGTCAGTCAGGGTGACGACCGCATGGATGAGTGCGGCCTTCGTTTCATCCTGAACGGCGACGCGAAGAGTGGACTGATTCTGCGCAGCGGCAATCGCTGGCAGCGCAAGACAGACCAATACGACCAGGAAAATACGGGCGCGGGAAGCAACAAGGACAGTTTTCATATGCCGTGTTTCGTTCGTTCTTTCGACGTGCTTCTTCAAGAAACTATCCACGTACGGGCCGCAGAGTCACAGAGACACCGAGAATTTTGTGAAGAGTGATCTCTGTGTCTCGGCGTCTCGGTGGCTTCGTACGGTGATGGTTATTGGTTCTCCTGTTCACTTCTTCTCGAACAGATCCGCCTTGATCGTCGGGTTCACTTTGGCCTTTTCGATCGTCCACTCTTCGATGGGCTTGCCGTCCACCGACTGAGTCAGGCGATGCGGGAGCATGACGCCATCAACTTTCTTGTAATCGGCGAGGTACAAGTTCACTGTCGAGGGCTGCGGAGGACCAGCCTGCTCGATGCGTCGCCGCATCTCCTCCGGCGAGGGACGCTGACCACCCTCGCCGCGGCCGCCACGCTGAGTGCCGTCAGGCGGCGCTCCGGCATCCGGCGGTGGGCCAGCGGCACCAACGTCGCCACCGCGGCCAAGCCCACGACCACCCCCGCCGCCAAATCCACGTCCGCCGCGTCCCCCAGGACCGTCGAACATCATGCGCGGTCCCACCTCCTGGTACTGGAGCATCAACGGCATGTGCGTTTGCTGGTCGACAAAGACGCGCACGGTCGCGCCGCCTTCGTTTTTCACTTCGAGTACGTCTGCCTTTCCCTCAGGAGCTTCGGCGACCGCGACAAACGTCGGCTTGAGATCCGCGCCGCCGAAGAACGCCATCAGATAACGCATCATCTCGTTGCGCACACGGCGGAGCCGCGCGTCTTCGATCGCTTGAGGATTCAAATCGCGTCCGTCAGGGCCGCGCATCACGAGCTGCATGCCGCCGCCCATGCCTCCCCGCTGTTTCATGTCTTCCCACGCCGTGTCGCCGGCCAGCGCGACGATGCGCTCCATGGACATGCCGCCGGGCAGCTCGGTTTCTTCGCTGCGGTACATGCGGTCGGGCAACTGAATCGTGAGCGAGTTGGTTCCCGACATCTGCCGCGGCCCCATCTCGCGCTGAAAGGGGCCTTCAAGGCTCAGCGACTTCACCGCGGTGAGCTTGTCTCCGCCAAGTGCCTTCCTCATGTCCTTCAGGATGTCAGCGGCCTTGTCTTGCGCGGCCAGTGGATTCACGAGCGCGACAATTGCGGCAGCGGCCACGGCAACTTGTCGAATCACAATGTCCTCCTTCGGTCTTTCAGTTCCGTCGACGTGTTCCTCTATCAATACGACAACAACCCTTCTTGAGACGTTAAAGGCGGGCAAAGAGGTTGTTAAGGATGTTAAATGCGGTTTTCGTGCGATTTTCAGCCATTTTTCGCATGCTAGACTGCGAGAGTGACGAGCTTTCGGCTGCCCGTGTCAGGCGTGACGGCGCTTGCCGCGGCGGTGCTGATCCTGCTGCCGGCGCTCGCCTGGCTGCAGTATTCCTGGCTGGATCAGATTGCCGACGCGGATCGGGACCGCCGGGAACGAACGCTCAACACTGCCGCCTCGCAACTGGCACAGGAGTTCGACGGCGAGCTTGCCAAAGCTGTCGCGGGTCTGCAGCTCGAAAGCTCGATGGTGGAGCAGCAGAACTGGACCGGCTACGCCTCCCGATATCAAGCGTGGACCGAATCAGCGCTTGCGCCGGATATCGTGAAGGCCATTTATTTCGTCGAAGGTCCTGAGCTTCACGGCAGCATTTCGCAACCCACGTCATCGACGAGCCAGTCCGCTCGTCCAACCCCGGTTCTTCGCGTATGGAATCCGCAAGCCCGCACGTTCGAAGAGACCGGCTGGCCTGCGGAGCTCCAGAGCGTTCGGATGCGGTTCGCACGCGACGAGCACCGTTTCGATATGCAGGCGCCGCCACCACGTGGCGAGCGTGGGGGTCCCGAGCGATTCGATCGTCTCATTCTGCCGCCTTCCGCATCAGACGACGAGCAGCCGATCGTCGTGCCCGTCATGCGTTTTGCGCCGCCCGCGCAGGGCGGAGCCGGCATGCCGTCGCCGGCAGGCGATGTTCGGCTTCTGGGCTTCACGATTCTTCGGCTCGATCTGAACGCGCTCGCCAAAGACGTCCTGCCGCAACTCGTGCGGCGTCATCTCTTCGACGACACCGGTCATTCGGATTACCTGATTGGGGTGATCGCGCGCGACAATCCGTCGCACGTCGTGTACGAGTCCTCTGAGGGCGCCGCCGCGGCAGCGCGTTCGAACCCTGACGCCAGCACCACGCTGCTCGGTGCGCGCGTTGGCCCGATGTTGTTCATGGCGCGAGGAGAGCGCCGAGGGCGCGGCGACGATCGCCGCGTGACGGGACGCGGTGGATCCGATCATCCCACACCCGACGATCGCGTCGTGGTGAACGTCTTCGAAACGCGTCGCGGCCCCGGGGGCGGCCCGGGCGAGGGCCGCTGGCAACTCGTCGCAAAACATCGTGCCGGCTCTCTCGAGGCCGCCGTCGGCAGCGCGCGGACGCGCAACTTCATCCTGAGCTCGGGGATTCTCGTCCTGCTCGCGGCGGCGATTGGGCTCATCATCGTGTCCGCACGGCGCGCCGATCGACTCGCGCGTCAGCAGCTCGAATTCGTGGCGGCCGTCTCGCACGAGCTCCGCACGCCGCTGACCTCGATC
>DASPWV010000528.1:0-5713 GCA_035637635.1 Vicinamibacterales bacterium
GCCTTGAACCGCCGCGAGGAGGCATTGGCGAGCCACCAGCGCGCAGACCAACTGCTGCACCCGGAGGATGGCAATCGCAGCTGGGTACACGCCGCGCTGGGCCGCTTGCACGCTGATTTAGGGCACAGAAGCCAGGCGAAAGTTCAACTGGAGAAAGCGCTCGAACTGTGGCCGGCGCACCCGAGCGCCGCCGACGACCTGCGCGCGTTGCATGTCGGGGGCGCCGCCGAGTTCCAGCTTCACTGTCACGTCGCCATCGTCGAGATGACACGTGCGATCGAAGGGTGGTTGACCGACGAAGAGGCCGACCTCCTGGTCGCGGCGACACGTAACGCAGCCGCACTTGTGCCTGAGAGCGCTCGTGCCGCGGTTGTCGAGATTGGCAGCTACTGCGGCAAATCGACCGTGGCGATTGGGGCGGCGCTCAAAGAGCTGGCTCGAGCGGATCTGAAGCTTTACGCCGTGGATCCCCATCGCGATTATCACTTCGGCTGGCACGCCGACACGTTCGACATACTGATGAACAACCTGCGGCACTTCGAGCTTGTCGACCACATCGAGGTGATTCGCGCGCGATCCACCGACTTTGATTCTCCGTATCCAATCGTCCTGCTCTTCATCGACGGGCTCCACGACTACGCGAACGTCCTGAGCGACTTCCAACATTTCGAGCAACGAGTGGTGCCGCAGGGTCTCATTGCGTTTCACGACTATTTCGAGCACTGCCCGGGCGTCAAGCAATCTGTGAACGAATTGCTCATGGCAGACCGCTGTGAGTTTGTGACGCAGAGCGGTTCACTTGTCGTTTGCCGGAAGGCGTAAAGGTGACGTCGTGGAACTCGAACGCGAGATGTTCACGAAGCGCTACGGGTCCGACAAATCAACGCTGCGGAAGCGTTTACGCCAACTCGCCGTCGTGGACGTGGGTGTGGTGAGAGCACACGTCGGCAAGCCTCGCGTTCTTGTAGAAGCCGCCCATTGCGTAGCCGCACAGGAGCGAAAAGGAGTGGGTCTTCGCGAGCTCGTTCCACAGGGTCTCGAGCTTGAGGGCCGCTTCCGACTCACCACGCTTCCACAACACATCCACCAGCTCGCCGTACATCCGAACGATTGGCTCTCCGGCACGTTTCGACATACCGGCGATGACCTTGCCAATGAAATTCTTGAAGAGAGCGGCGTTTGGATGCCCGTTCACTATGAACGAGGCAAGCGTGTTCTCGGCATCGAGCAGCAACACGCGTTCGAGTTCGAGCAGCGATTCGAGGTCAAAACGCCGCATAGTCAATTCCTGCAGGAACTTCTCACGGTGCGCGGGAGTCGCGATGATGACAACGGCCTGTCCGGCGGCGAGGCCATCTGCCAGAAAATCGGTGACCGACACGCACAATCGCGCCTCGTCAGAATAGAACTGCACGGCGTGATGCCCCGAGTTGCCTGGCGGAATCCCGAGAGCCTTCATAAAGACAACACAGCCTTCGTCGAAAAATGTCCCTGGCCCCACGGTAACATTTTCGACGAAGGTGTGACGGGTATTCTGCTGACGAGCTAACGTTTTTCCTCGGGAAAGCGATGACCGCAGATGAGTCGCGAACATCTGCGGCGCATCTGTTGTTGCGGAGCGCGATTATTGCTGACCCGCTGTTGCTCTGCCCGCTGAGGCGGTACGTGTGCGGTCGGCATTCGTTGCGTAAGCGTAGACGAAGTTCTTCTGGCCGCCGTGTCCCATGCCGCTCCCAAAGTCGTACTGCAGCATCTCTTGGAATGCACGATCTGCGGTCCACCCGTCATGGGTCATGCGGTAGACGGCCGTCAGCGTTCCGGTGCGATGCTTTCCGCCCTTGCAGTGCACGAACACGGGCTGATTCGCCGGGTTGTTGACGATGCTGAGAAACTGATCCACTTGCGCGGCTGATGGCGCGCTCGTGCTGGACATTCCAATACGGAAGAACTTCAGGCTCGCCCGCGCTGCGTCAGCTCCCTCGTTTGCTTCGCCATCATTCTGCAAGTCGACGACAGTCTTTACACCGATGGCAGCGAGATCAGCATAGTCCCGTCCCTGGGGTTGGCCACCGCGGTAGTAAACGTCGCTCACTCGGCCGAAGTTGTCGATGCGAACGCCAGACACCTGGCCGGCTGCGGGCGTTCCCGCCCCGACGGGCAACGCGACGGAGAACGTCAGGAACAACGCGGCCACAGCCGCACGAACGGTATTTCGAGAAAAATGCACAGCTTCACCACCTTTTAACAAGCCCGGCTGCAAAACCGGAGTTGGTTGTTTTCGAACTTGCGTCGACTTACACAGCCTGGCCACAGTCGGAATTGACGAGTTCCGGCATAGCGTTGGCGTTTCGGCTATTTGCGGGTCGTATCTAGTAAGACGATGGCGAAGGGTCGTTGGCCTATGGCAGACCTGCCCACGACCTCTACCATAAGATCAAGCGCTGCAATAACTTAGAAGAATTCTGAATGGCTATTGCGGCAGACCTTCCGAGTCTGACAGACTTAGTGATCTCAACATCGCCTTCTTCGCCGAAGGAAGCCCGCCAGGACTTTATGGCGGGCTTTTTTTTGTGATCAGCGAACGACAGAGGGCGAGTAGCCGCCCGCGATAAGCACGCGCGGCGGCTCGGCGCGGTCGACTGACACCGCCCAGATATCGGCCCCTTCGGATTTCGGCAGATGGTAAACGACCTCGTCGTCATCGAGCCAGTCCACTTGATCGTCCACGCTGCGCTTTTCCCAGTCCACCATCGTTTCTTTGTTCGTCTGCAGATCGAGCACCGCAATCTGCCAGAAGACAGTGGTGCTGCCGCTGATGCGCTTCTTGAACGCAATGCGCTGGTTGTTCGGCGAAAGCGATGGACACTCGACGCCAACGTGAATAACACGCGCGCTGCGCTGCGCCACATCGCCCTCGACGAGATAATTCACACCCGCGGTGCGCAGGGTGGCGAAAAAGCGATTGCCGTCGTTTGCGAACGTCACGCCCCAAAAGTTGAAGTCAATCGCGCTGAACTCCTGACCCTCACGCGAGACCTTGAACACCTCGAGGTTCGCCAACGCCCCGCCAGTTGCCGCGTCGTGAATCGTCGTCGCTGTTGAGAATCCCGTCTCTGCATAGGAGTGACCGGACTGAAACACCGTCAGCGCGGCATAGCGTCCGTCCGGCGAGATGCGCGCGCGGCTGGGCACGCCGGCCAATGGCCGTTTTTCACCAGGGACAAACCGGTCATCGAAGACGAACACGGCGTATGGCGGCAGCAGCGTGCTGTCCAGTGCCTCGCAGACGCCTCGCCCATGCTGAAAGTACACCCGGTCACAGGCGAGATTACTGAGCAGCCAGCGCGACTCCGGGTGAGCCAGAGGCACGAACGCAACCTTTCCAAATGACTCATCAGGCACGGTGCTGCGGAAGAGGACGCCGCGCTCGCCCGGCTTGATTCGAGTCAGCGGAACGTACGCTGTTGACGCCGAGGCGGGCGCGGCCCGTCGCGTGAACGCGACGTACGCGATGGGCAGGGCTATCGCGACGATACAGGTGATGCCGAACACGATGGTTCGCGTTTGTCGGGTCATGGCCGGGAACTCTCGAATTGGATGCGGTACGTCCCAGCCGCCAGTATGCCCACGATGAGAGCCGAGGCGAAGACCGAGAGCGCAACTGTCGGTCCGTGACGAGTCCACGTCCAGCCGAACAGAACAGAGGCAGTCAATCGGGAGAGACTGACCGCGGTGCCCAGGAAGGCGAGGCCTGCGCCACGCACCTCCGGCGCCAGAATGGCTGTCGTCGCGGCGGCAAGCACGCCGTCAGTCATGGCGTAGTAACTCCCGAGTAATAGCACACAAACGGCGATTGGAAAGACCGCGCCGTTCGACAGCCAAAGCATCGCATAGACGCCAAGCAGCGTGACGTGGCCAAGAATAAAGACTCTGCCACGTCCAACGCGGTCGGCGACGCGGCCGGCCGGAACCGCGAGCAGAACGTACGAAATCGCGGTCGTCGCCGCGAGCAAAGGGAACAGCTGCGGGCCAAAGTGGGCGCTGCGTTGCAGCAAGAGGTAGACGAACGCGTCGCTGATGGTGGCAACCGCCAGCACAGAGGCGACGGCGAGAACAATCTGGAACTCGCGTTGGCGGAGTGGCCCAAGGAGCGAGGCGGCGGCAAACCGAGGCGCGGCGACTTGCTGCGATCTGACGTTTTCAACGAACAGCAGAATACAGGCGAGGCCCACAATGGCAACCGCAAAGCTGACGACGAAGACCTGATCGAACGCGCGCGGCGATTGGGCGAGCACGGCAAACGCGAGCAGCGGCCCGAGCAGCGCACCGACAGCATCGAGCGCTCGATGAATTCCAAACGCGGCGCCGAGGTCGCTTCGCGATGAGCTGAGAGAGATCAAGGCGTCGCGGGGAGCGGTTCGAAAGCCCTTGCCAATCCTGTCGAGCGCAACGAGCGCTGTGACAGCGGTCCACGCACTGCCTGCCATCAGCATCCCGATGCGGCATAACGTGGAGATACCGTAGCCGAACGCCGCCAGTTCCTTGTGACGACTCGAACGATCGGCGGCCGCGCCCCCGATCCATCGGACAAGACTGCCGATGCCCTGGTAGAGCCCATCAACCGCGCCGAAGAGCATGGGCGAAAGTCCCAGCTGCAAGACGAGATAGGCAGGCAGGATGCTCGACACCATTTCGGACGAGATGTCCGTGAACAAACTCGTGAGGCCGAGGAACCACACGTTCGCGCTGATGTGGAGACCGCGCAGAGTCAGCAGCTCTGTTACTGATGCGCGGGTTGTCGCAGGCTCAGCTTGGTACACGCATCCCGTCCACGGAATCGATTCTCTTCCCTTTAACCCGCATCAGCAAAGCCGCTTTGTGGCGTCGTCGTTGCACACGCTGGAGGGAGGAGCTTCTCATGGCAGCACGGAGGCGAGAGTCGGGTGAGGCGCGCCAGGAGCGCATCAAGCGCATGCAGCATCGGCCGGAACAAAACCGCGGCTACGACGAGGCGGTGCGTGGCGGATCCGGGGCCGCCGACGATCGATCGGCTCGCGATGTGCCCACAACTGCCGATTCCACGGCGGAGAGTCGCAACGACGCCGACGATCGGGAGGCCCGAACTAGCCCGGCAACAAGTTCGTCAGCACGATCGCTCGGCGTCCCGTCCTGCCACCCGCGAGCCGTAGCCTTCAGAGGGCGGCTCGCCGCCTTTTAGCTGTTTCTCCACGCTCTTTCGCGCCAGTTTCGCTGGCACGCGCCTTGATCAACTCACGGCATGTTTCGAAAGAAAGCACTCCTAACCATTGCGGTTACGTTGTGGGCGTCTACTGCCATTGGCGCGCTGCGCCTGATCTCCGTCAACGACGAAATCGCCTTGGGCCGGCAGGCGCAACAGGATGTCCACCGGCAAGTGCCGGAACTCCGCGATGCCGCGGTGTCGAATTACATCGCGAGCCTCGGGCGCCGTATCGCCGCCCGAGCGGATGGTCCGCGCTATCCATACACCTTCGATGTGGCGAACTACCGCGAGATCAACGCGTTTGCCTTACCTGGCGGTCCGGTCTGGATCTATCGTGGCGCCATCGACGCCACGCAGAACGAATCGCAGCTTGCAGGTGTTCTCGCGCACGAAATCGCGCACGTGGCCAATCGTCACGCAGCCGACCAGATCACAAAAGGCACGTTTGCGAATATCGGCCTGAGTCTGCTC
>DASPWV010000529.1:0-6955 GCA_035637635.1 Vicinamibacterales bacterium
AGATCCTCGAGCTTCGCATCAGCGACGCGATAGCCCTTGGTCCGCAGTACTTCCGTCAACGTCCGCACCGTGGACTCATCGTCGTCCACGACGAGCACGTGCTTGTGCGACTTGCCTTGTTCGATCAGCTCGCCGACTTCCTTGAACAGCACGTCGGTATCGATCGGCTTCGTGAGATAGCGGTCCACGCCGAGTCGGTAGCCGCGTTCCTTGTCTTGCACGATCGACAAGATCAGAATTGGCACGTCCATCGTCTGCGGGTCGTTCTTGAGAACCGCTGCAGCGTCGAAGCCGTTCATCTCCGGCATCATCACGTCGAGCACCACCAGATCGGGCCGCTCGCGGCGCACTTCGGCGATGGCGTCACGCCCGTTCGAGGCGAGGGTCACACGATAGCCAGCTTCCGTGAATTCCTGATTGAGCAGCTCGCAAATGTTCGGATCATCGTCGACGACGAGAATCCGCGGCGCGCGGTTCGTCGATACGGGAGTGGTGACCACCACGCGCGCACGCAGCTGCTTCATGAGCGAGGCGAGGTCCAGCGGGCCGCGCGATTCAGCCGCCGCGAGCGTTGGCAGCGTGAAGAAGAACGTGCTCCCCTGCCCAGCTCGCTTTCGACCCACAGGCGTCCGCCGTGGTGCTCGATGATTTCTTTCGAAATCGGGAGTCCCAGCCCCGTGCCTTTGGGTTTGTCGGTGAGGGTATCGCCGACCTGTTTGAATCGTTCGAAGACCTTGGGCTGATCCGCCGGCGCGATGCCCAGTCCCGTGTCGCTAACGCTGACGAGCACCTCGTTGCCCTTGCGCGTGACACGGCACGTCACCGAACCCGCGCTCGTGAATTTCACCGCGTTGGAAATGAGATTGATGACCACTTGAACGAGGCGATCGCGATCACCGGTGATCGCCGGAAGATCCGGCGCCATCTCGTTGCAGAGCGACAGCCCCTTCTGCTCGAAGAGGGACGACGTTGCCGCGGTCGCGTGCTCGACCACATCCGCCATCGAGACGGTCGTCATGTGCCATTCGAGCTTGCCCGCTTCGATCTTGGCGAGATCGAGCACATCGTCGATGAGTTTGGTGAGCCGTTCGCCCTCGCTGACGACGACTTTCAGGTTTTCCTCGACCTGGTGCATCGTCTGGACGATCTTCCGGTCGTCGGATTGAATCAATGGAAACAGCCGTTCGTCGAGCCGCTTCTTGATGATCTTCGCGAAACCGAGCACCGAGGTGAGCGGCGTGCGCAGCTCGTGGCTCACCGTCGAGAGGAAGGCGCTTTTTGCCGCGTCGGCCTCTTCGGCGGCCGTGCGTGCGCGCTGTGCTTCATCGAACAGCCGCCGGATCTCGTGTTCCTGCTCGTTCAGTTGACGGTAGGCATTGGCGTTGTCGAGGGCGATACTCGTGAACGCCGCGAGATTCTGCAGCATCGACAGATGGTGCTCGGTGTACGCGTGCTTGCTGAACGCTTGAATCGTGATGATGCCGAGCACGCGATCTTGGCTTTCGAGCGGAAGATAGATCAGCGACTGCGGCGGGCGGGACATCGATCCGTCCTCGAGCTGCCGCGACTCCCGGTCGAATTCAGCGAGGTAGCGGCCGTACTCCGCGTCCACGTCGTTGATGAAGACCGGCTGCCTGTGCTCGATACACCAGACGGGAAACTGGTTGCGATTCTTCATGTCGCGCGTGTAAGGCGCGTAGCGTTTGCCGTTTTCAATCGCGAGCCGGTATTCGATTTCCTGCCGGTCGGGATGATAGATGCCCACCCCAAACACGTCAGCGCTTGCCAGCTGGTTCACACGGTCGTACAGCTTGTAAAAAATCGTCTCGAAATCCAGCGATGCGGTGATCTCGCGGCCGATCTCGTTCAGCAGCTCGATATTTCGTGTGCGCTCGCGCTCCACCGTGGCCAGCGCTTCGGCGGATTCCGCCCGGACCTTGGCGGCCGCAATCTCCGCCCTGCCGCGCTCCTTGGCGACGACTCGCTGGCGTTGGATATGCGCCGCCGCATACACCAGCGTCGCGAAACCGAGGACGTAGAGGGCGTACGCCCACCAGGTGCGGTACCACGGAGGAAGGATGATGAACGCGAACGTGCCCTCGTCGCTCAGCTGCGACAGTTCGTTCCGCGCGCGCACCCGGAATGTGTAGTTGCCGAAGCCGAGATTCGTGTAGTCTCGCTTCGATTCGTTTGCCCACGCGGACCAATCGCTGTCCAGCCCGTCGAGGCGTGACTGATATCTCGTGGCGCGTTCGTTCAGAAAGGACGGGGCGGCAAACTCGAACCGGAGTGTCGTGTTCGACGGCGGCAGTTTCGGTGCGGAGTCCGCGCCTGCCACCGCAATCATTTCGGTCTGATGCACCGCGACGCGGCGGACGATGGCCGAAAACGGCGGAGACGATCGCACGAACTCGCGGGTGTCGAATCGCACCAGGTTGCCGCTCGTGCCGTACCAGAGCACTCCGCCGCGCTCCGGATAAAAGGCGCCGTTCCGATCCGCAGCGAATCGGCTGAAGAGCTGTTTGTCAACGGTGTATGTCCCGTCTGACTGTCGGGTGAGCACCGCCGCTTCGCGGTTCGAGTTCACGTACACGCGCCCGTCGGGCCCCTCGGTGAAGAAAATGAAATCCGAGTCGGGATCGCGGTCGACGACTTCGAACGTGCGGTCATCCACGAAACGACCCGCGGCTTCATCGAACCGTGCGATTTTGCCCAGCACGCTCGCGTAGATCGCGTCACCAACGGAGATGACCGTCGCGCCGCCTCGCGCGAGTCCTTCGGCGACGCCATAGCGATCAACCGTGGGACTCGGCGGTCGCGTGCCGACACTCGCCTCCGCATCGGCGCCGCGCAGCCGGAGCATGCCCGACGATGAAGTGCCGGCATACAGCGTCCCGTCGCGCGCTTGAACGAGCGATTGCACTTGATCGGTGATGCCGGGGATGCGCCCTTCGTTCAGCCACTGGCCGTTGACCCATCTGACCGATGCCAGTCCGTCGGTGAGCGCGAGCCACACCCGCGCCGGATCGACGCGCGATGGTTTGACCACCCTGACGCTGAACGATCGGGCAACCGACGGCACAACCACCCGCGCGTTGGCGCCCTCGATGAGGAACAACCCGTCGCCGGCCCCGAGCAACAACTGCGGGGGTGAACGCTTCGCGGGATCCGGGAATTCGAGGAAAGACCAACACTGATTGCCCACACCGCTCACCGTCAGCACTCGAGGCTTGCTGCCCGCGAGCGGTTGCAAGTACTGAACACCCTGACCATGTGCGATGTAGACCGTGCCGGCATGACGAATCACATCGGCGCCAGCCGCGCGGAGCCCTTCTTGTGGTCCGAACAACGAGAAGGCCGATTGCGCTTCGACGCGGGCCAGGCCGACATCCATTCCCAACCACAACCCGCCTTCGCGATCGGGCATGACGTAGTACACCGCAGGGCTCGGAAGACCGTCGCCCTCGTCGATGTGCTGCAACTGCCGCCCTCGACGGTCGATAATCACGAACCCACCCGACGTCGTCGGAGTGCGATCGACCCGTTCGGCAGGATGAAGCCGCGATAGAGATTCTTCGATTTGAAGAACGAGTCGGCCTCGGTCGCAAATGGGGTGAGCGTCGCGCCGTCGTAGAGAAACAACCCGTCGACGCGCGTCCCGATCAGCAGGTGCTTGTCATCGAATGGAAGGATGATTGGGTACGCTTCATCGGCGAGGCGCGATGTTCCTGGCAGAAGCACGAATTGATCGTTCTTGAACGCGAAGAGGCCACCCGTCCCGGGTTGGCTCAGATACAGTGTGCCGTTGACGTATTGGGCCCTGTTGAAAACGCGCCCGGTAGGCTTCCAGACGCGCATCTGCCCGTTGGCCCAACGAAACAGCGCGAACTGTGTTTGAAAGTACACGCCCTCCGGCGTCACAAATGTGCGCCAGACGTCCTCGAAAATGCGGCTGTCGGAGGGAATCTTGTCGAGCAGCGAGACGAACTGCGTCTGGCCCTTCGCATCGGCTTCGATGTAGCCCAGATCGCCAATCGCGCCGACGTAAATTCGGCCGCCGGCGTCCTGATCCAAAGAGCGGACGGTGGCGCGCGCCGGCGTCAGGATACGCCGCCACGTCACGCCATCGTACTCGAGCAGCGCACCCGTCGAGGCGACGTACAAAATGCCGTTGCGATCCTGCAGCAGCGCCCAGTTTTGCCCGCCGCCGTTGTACGCCTCGGGAGGATAAACGCGAATGATCGGGCGTCCGGTTTCAAGGAGCAGGGTCAGGTTTCAGGAGCCGGGTTCACAGATGTCAGGGGATTGCGGCGTCAGGAGCTCAGGGGCAGGTCTCAAGTTTCAGAGTCGCTGACAATCCGCGTAATTTTCGTGATCTCTGAAACCTGATCCCTGATCCCTGATCCCTGACCCCTGACGTCTACTGCCGGTCGTAAATGACCTTGATCTTTTCGTTCGTCGCCGTCGAGCCACCCGTCTCGGTCAGCGTCTTTCCATCCGCAGACACCGAGTAGGCCATCTTGTACATGACCTTGCCGCTGTTCTTCACCGTCATGCCGAACGCGCGGGGACCGTCGCCCGCGAGCGCCACGGTCCACCCCGGTCCCAGCGTGGGTCCGCTGCACGGGTAGTCCTTTGCATCGAGTTTGGCTTCGCAGGTGAGATTGATATCGGCGATCTTGAAGGTCAACCCGTCGGCGCCGGATGGCGTGAGCTCCAGCACGTTCGGTGAGCTCGATTTCATGTTCTTGGTCTTCCATTTGCCACTCAGGCCCGGGCCGCCCGAGACGCGTTCGAAGGTCGCCGTGTCGTCGATGGCCTCGCCATTCGGCTTCGTGCCTTTGGAGTTGACGGTAAGGGTTTTGCCGTCTGCCGACAGCGTCGATGTGTCGGTCGTCAACACCTTCCCCTTCATCCTCCATGTCGTCTGCCAGCTGTTTGGCCCCAGCGATTTCCAGGCAGCGGTGCTGCCGAAGAGCGCGGGGTACTCCTGCTCGTCGATCTTGAACTTGTACGGCTGCCCGTCGACGGTTGCCTGCATCTCCCCCGACGGCAGCTGCTCGTACGTGATCGTCAGTTCCCCAAAATCGCTCTTTGCCGGGTTCATCTTCCACTTGCCGGCGTACGGGAGGTCCGTTGCCGCGATCGCAATAGCTGCTGCGAAGACGAAGACGAAGAGCGCCACCAGCCCGTGACGTGTCCGCATATCGAGAACTCCTTTCTCATCACCAAAGCTCGTCCGCCATGACCGTCCCGCTTTTCGAGCGCCATCGTACACGTATCGCCGTCAGACAAAAGATTCGTTTGTCGCGAACGGAGACGAATTCATCGCGAACGGGTCCGCCGGCGTGTGCCGTCGCATACAATCGGCCGCCATGGTGCGCCACCTGAACCGAGCGAGCCGGCCGTTCATGACAGTGTTGCCGCTGGTGGCGACGTCGTCCGGCTGACTCTTCTGTCACGCGAAACGAACCATTCGCTGCTCGTCGGCGTGGGCACAGACGAGCTGATTACAGCACAGCAGCTTACGCCTCGTGCGGCGGCGCGAGGGAATGGCTAATGCAATCGTTTTCGAGGTGCGGCCACGCATTGGCCGCCGTAAGCGGAATCGCGAAAGGAGCACGATGGCAACGGACAAGGTAGCGTACGGAATCTATCCAGATCGAGAGACGTTCGAACGAGCGCTCGAAGCGCTTCGTGCCGCGGGCTTCCGCAACAGCGATATCTCAGCCATTCTCCCCGAGCGCGACCAGACGACAAGAGATCTGGCGCATGAGATCAACACGAAGGCTCCCGAAGGTGTCACTGCTGGCGCAGGTACGGGTGCCGCGCTTGGAGGCGTCCTCGGTTGGCTGGTCGGTATTGGCGCGATCGCAATCCCTGGCATCGGACCTTTGGTGGCCGCGGGCCCTGTGGTCGCGGCGTTGGCCGGCGCGGGTGCGGCGGGCGCAGCCGGCGGTCTCGTTGGCGGATTGATCGGTGCCGGCATTCCGGAGATTGAGGCAAAGCGGTATGCCGGACGCATTCGCGAAGGCGGATACCTCGTTTCCGTCCACTGCGATGACTCCGCGTGGGCGAAGCGCGCCGAAGAAATCCTCGAGGCGACCGGCGGGCGCGACGTGGTGAAAACCCACGAAGCTACGCCGGACTATCGACCCTGAACGTCGCCGGCCGTGGGTCCTCCACGGCCGGCTCTCTTGCTCACGTCTGACACTCCACCGTCTCGACAGCGGCAGTATCGCGAAATGCGAGCGCGCTCGTGGTCGTAGCTGCGGCGGGTGATTCGCCGAGTCGTGGCGAGTGTGACGCCGCTGTCGAGAGGAGCCTATGCTAGGCTCCCCGCTGGAGCAATCACTCGTGTCGGCGCAGGGGCCCTTGCCAACGGGCGGTACGGTGGAAGCGCTTGCCGAGCGAATCCGGCAAACCTATACCTTCCGCCGGCGGTTATAGCGACATTCGGTTACAACGTTTTCCAGGATCCGGCGTGGTCGCGCGCAAACTGATCGAAGCTGCGGGCCCGACGACCGAGAAGCTCGGGGATTGTCTGGGTGACGTCACTGAGCCGGCCGGCCTTCATCGCGGCCCACAAATTGAGCAGCCCCTCAATCATCATCGGCGGCATTCCGCTGGATATCATGGCCTGACGCATTGCCTCCTCGGGCATGTCGATGTACTTGATGCGCTGACCTGTGGCTTTCGAGATGCTCGATGCGATCTGATCCGCCGTAATCGCTTCGGGTCCCGACAGCGTATAGGCCTTTCCCAGATGCGTGTCCGTTGTCAGCGCTTCGGCGGCGACATCGGCAACGTCGCGCGGATCGACATGAGCGACGGCGCCGTTGCCCCACGGCAACCGGATATTGCCATCGGGGTGCGGGCGATAGTGCGTCAGGAAGTTGGACATGAAGCTGTTCGGCCGCAGGAACGTGTGGGGAATACCGGACTCGCGAATCTG
>DASPWV010000530.1:0-8809 GCA_035637635.1 Vicinamibacterales bacterium
GACCTCCGAGGTCGACGCGATGAACACCAATTTCTTCTTCTTCGCGGCATGCCGCAGGATGACTTCCGTGCCATGCACGTTGGTTTCAATCGTGTGCACAGGCTCCTGCACGATGAGCTTGACACCGACTGCGGCTGCGAGATGGAACACGACGTCTGCGCGATCGACGAGCTCCGCGACCAGTGAATCGTTGAAGACGGAATCGATCGTGTAGTGAAAGCCCGGTCGCCCTTTGAGATGCGCGATGTTGTCGATCGACCCGGTCGACAGGTCGTCGATGATGTACACCTCGTGCCGAGTATCGAGAAGCGCTTCCGCGAGGTGCGATCCAATAAAGCCTGCCCCGCCGGTGATCAGAATTCGCATGTGAATCAGTCCTGAAACGTAGCCATGGTGGACGCCACGAATGACGCGTCCTCGTCGGTGAGTGACGGGTAAATCGGCAACGAGAGCACCTGCGCGCAGACGCGATCCGCAATGGGACACTCACCAGGGGCCGCAGCGGCGAGCGCAGGCTGTCGTGGAATTGGCACCGGGTAGTGAATCAACGTTTCGATGCCTTCGGCTTTGAGATGGCGCTGCAGCGAGTCGCGGGCGGGACAGAGCACCGGGAACAGATGATAGACGTGTCCTTCGTCGTACGCCGGCGGAACCGTGATCCTCGGGTTGAGAAGCTCACGGCGATACCGCGCGGCGATCGAGCGGCGGCGCTCCGTCCAGCGATGGAGAAATGGCAGTCGCGCCCGCAACACGGCCGCCTGCAATTCATCGAGACGGCTGTTCGCGCCGGGCTCCTGATGATGGTATCGAGAGGTTTGCCCTCCGTTTCGGAGCCGCCGAATGCGATCGGCGAGCTGCCGGTCGCTGGTCGTCACGGCGCCGCCGTCGCCGAGCGCACCGAGATTTTTCGTTGGATAGAAGCTGAACGCGCCGGCAATACCGATGGTGCCGACGCTGCGCCCCTCTGCGGTCGCCAGATGCGCCTGACACGCGTCTTCGATGATGGCGAGGTGGTGACGGGCAGCGATGGCTTCGAGCGCGCGCATGTCGGCGGCCTGTCCGTACAGATGCACGGGGAGAATGGCCCTCGTTCGCGAGGTCACTGCCGCTTCGGTCGCGGCGGGATCGAGCGTCAAGCGATCCGGGTGAATATCCGCGAATATCGGACGAGCGCCCGCCATCACGATCGCAAGCGCGGAGTACGCGGCCGATAGAGGCGTGGTGACGACTTCGTCGCCGGGTCCGATATCCAAAGCGCGCAGCGTCAACGCGATTGCATCGGTTCCGCTCCCGACTCCCACCGCATAGCCCGCGCCGATTGCCGCCGCAAATTCCTGCTCGAACGCATCGACTTCCGGCCCGAGGACAAACCAGCCGCGCGCGATGACACGATCGATGGCGCTTGCAATGACGCGCCGGTCGTCGACGGGGACGAGCGTGTTGAACGGTATTCGCGTTCGCGACGATGCCGTCATGCCGGCTCCCGCACCTCGTCCACGTAGTGGCGCATGTGTTCGCGATAATACGCCAAGGTCCTCGCCAGGCCTTCACGAAGGGTCACCTTCGGCGACCAGCCGGTGGCCCGCTTGAACCGGCTGGAATCGGCATAAAAACTGCCGATATCAATCGCCTTCTTATCTGCCGGCCATTCGACGAATCGGTATCGGCCGCTTCCGGCGAGCTCCACCAGAACCTTGACGAGGTCGCGGTGGGCCATGTGCTCGTCGCCGCCCACGTTGAACGCGTCGCCGTTGCAGGTGTCGGACGCGCCCGCACGCAGGAACGCATCGACGGCGTCGTCGACGTAGACGAAATCGCGGATTTGCGATCCGTCGCCGAACACCTGGAGCTCTCGATCTTCGAGGACGAGACGAATGAACCAGGCGAGAAAGCCCTGTCGATTGTGCCGAATCAATTGACGCGGGCCGTAGACGTTCGTCAAACGCAGCGAGCTCGCGCGGATGCCGAACACGTTGTTGTAGACGAGGTGATAGTTCTCACCGGCCGCCTTGTTGATTCCGTTCACATCGGTGGGGCGTACGAGATGCTGCTCGGTCACCGGCAGGAACTTGGGCTTTCCATAGATCTGGCGCGTGCTCGCGAAGATGACTTTGGCGACCGGATTGTAATGCCGGCAGGCTTCGAGGAGCGTCAACTGGCTGTGGCAATTGATCTCGAGATCCGTGTGGGGATCTCGAATGCTGTCGATGTGGCTCACCTGCCCGGCCATGTTGAAGATGATTTCGCGATCGCGCACCAGATAGTTCATCGTGCTGGCCTGACGGACATCAGCGACGTTGACCCGCACGCGATCTTCGATGCCGGCAATGTTGAACAAGTTGCCGCCGTAATCGGGAATGAGCGAGTCGACCAGGAGAATATCTGCGCCAAGCTCGACGAGCCGGCGGGCGAGATTACTGCCGATGAATCCGAGCCCGCCCGTGATCATCACGCGCCGGCCGCGGTAAAAATCTGGATTCACGCGGCGATGGTCTCGCTGCGCGCTTTCAAGTGGTCCTTGCGAATCACAAGCGACCACCAGAGTCGCAGCACGTCGACAGCCGTGCGGTAGAGCCTCGGAAAGTTGAAGAACTGAGACCTGCCGTACGCGCGATGAAAATGGTGGACGGGCACTTCGGCGACCCGAAAGCCGGCGTCGTGGAATTTCTTCATCATTTCAAGGCAGATGACGCCGCTGCTTTTCTCGAGACGCACGACGTCGAAGACACGGCGGCGAATCAGCCGGAAGTCGCAGTCGACGTCGCGCACCTTGAAGCCAAACAGCATCTTCACGATGTGGTGGTAGACACGGCCGATGATAATCCGGTGCAGCGGGTCGGATCGGCTGATCTTGTACCCGTTCACCCAGTCGATCTCCGGGCGCATCTCGCGCCAGAGCAACGACATTTCCGCAGGATCGTACTGCGCATCGCCGTCCGTGTAGAACACGAGCTCTTTCGTCGCGTGCTCAAATCCGCTCCTCAGCGCGCCGCCATACCCGCGATTCTGCTGGTGATGAACGATGCGGACTCTCCCCGGATAAAGCGACGCGAGCTCGTCGAGCACGGTGGCCGTGGAATCGCGGCTGCCGTCGTTGATGACGAGCACCTCGAAATCGGGCGTCAGCGTGCCCGCAACCTGCACCGCACGAATCACCAGGCTCGCGATCGTGCCGCTGTCGTTGTAGGCGGGGAAAAAAACGGTGAGCCCAACGGGTGTTCGTGGTGCGCTCATCGAGTAGACGCGATTGTACACCCGCCGGATCAGGTATCAGATATCAGGTGTCAGGTATCAGGTATCAGGTGTCAGGTATTGCGCGGATTCACTTCCGCAATTTGTGATCCCCGATTTCTGCGCGCTCGTCGCTGTTGCCCGTTCCACGATGACCAATCCCTGTTCGCTGATAACTGATGCGGCCGTTTCGGCGCGCCAGGCGCCACGGGGTAATGAGAGATTCCAGGAGAACTGCGCTGGACAGCTTCGACGCGCCCTGCCGCCGTTCGACAAAAACGATTGGCACTTCGGCAATACGGATTCCGGCCGCTGCTGCTTGAAAAATGATTTCCGTCAGGAACGCATATCCTTCCGACGCAATCGAGTCCAGTTGGAGCCTTGCCAGCGCGGTTCGGCGCCAGCATCGATATCCGCTCGTGCAGTCGCGCACGTGCATGCCGGTGACCATCCGGATGTATCTGTTTGCGAACGCACTCAACAGACGACGGCGCAGCGGCCAGTTCTCAACGCGTCCGCCTGCGCGGTACCGGGATCCGATCACCAACTCCGCGCCACCGTCGATTGCCGCAAGCATCGAAGGGAGAAACCGCGGATCGTGCGACAGATCGGCGTCCATCTGGCAGACGACGTCCGCATCGCCGGCGACGGCGGCGCGGAAGCCATCGAGGTAGGACCGTCCGAGGCCGCGCGGTCCCGCGCGATGCATCACCTGCACGCGACCTGGATGTTGCCGCGCCAGCCCGTCGGCGATTTGTCCCGTTCCATCCGGAGAAGCGTCGTCGATGACGAGCATCGCCACGTCTGGAATGGCGAGCAGTCCAGCGGCGAGGACGGGAAGATTCTCGCGCTCGTTGTAAGTGGGAACCAGGATCAGCGCTTTCATCGCTACCGCCGGCCTTCGAAGCGGAGCGTGGAGATCTGTTCCGACACCAAACCGACGAGGAAGACCATGACGGAAAACATCAAGAGCAACACCGCGCCGTTTGGGATGCGAGAATGCTGAACAACGGTCCAGACACCGTACACCACGCCCACGGTGAAGGCGAACGCGCTCACCGGGACGAAGATTTTGAGTGGGCTGAAGATCGTGATCACCTTCAAGAGGATCAGAAAAAACGACGCGCCATCGCGCGCGAACTTGATCTTCGATTGACCCACTCGAATGCGGGCCTCGACCGGTTCGAAATGGACGTTGTAGCCCGCACGCAGAAAAGCCAGCGTGGTTGTCGTCGGCGTCGAAAACCCGTTGGGCAGCAGATGGATGAATTCCAGAAGCTGTTCGCGGCGCGCCGCGCGAAATCCGGACGTGAGGTCCGGTATGCGCCTGTTCGCAAGATAGCCGGCCACGCCGTTGAGCACCGCGTTCCCGAGCCGTCGCGGCATCGTCGCCTGCGTGTTTCCGGAACGTGCGCCGACCACCAGGTCGTGAATGCCGAGCGCATCGACGAGGCGTAATGCATCTTCCGGGCGGTGTTGCCCATCGGCGTCGATCACCAGAATCCACTCGCCTGTTGCGCTTCGAATCGCCGTTTTGACCGATGCGCCATTGCCCTTGTTGTAGGGATGGCGGATCACATGCGCGCCAGCAGCCGTGGCCCTCGCCGCCGTGTCGTCGGACGATCCATCGTCAACCACGAGGATTTCCTTCCATGGTGCCGCCGCGCGCAGCGCGGTGACGACGTCCGCGATCGATGCGCTCTCTTCGAAGGCGGGCACCACGACGGAAGTGGCCCGAGGATCAGCCATGACTGAGCAGACTGTCGATGACGTGATCCCAGGAGATCTTGACCGCGAGATCGCGGCCGTTGTGGCCGAGGGCGTGTGCCAGGGTGCGATCGGCAGCGAGGCGCGCAATTGCTTCCGCGATGGCCTCGCTCTGCGGCGCGACCACGAACCCATTGGCGCCGTCTTGCACGAATTCGAGCGTGCCGCCGGAGTCGTGCGCGGTAACCACCGGTTTTTCAGCGAGAAACGCTTCGAGCGTGGCCAGGCCGTAGTCCTCGTCGAATGGCACGTACACGAGCGCGAGCGCATCGCGATAGAGGCGCACGAGCTCGTCATCCGTCGCCGTCCCGGTAAACGTCACGCGGTCGCGGACGCCGATGTCTTCTGCGAGCTGCTCGATGTAGGGTCGATAGCTGCCGTCGCCAACGACGATGAGTTTCAGCGCTTTCGACAGGTGTCGCATTGCGCCGACCGCCAACTCTACACGTTTGTTCCGTTCGATTCTCGCAACGGAGAGTACGTAATCACCGTACGGTCCGGCGGATAGCCGCGGCGCAAGCAACGGCGGGTGATACAGCGGCGTCGACGTGAGACCGTTGTACTGGTGCAAGCGATTGGTCACTGTCTTGGAGATGGTGTACAGCCCCACGCATTCGCCAAGCATCTCCTCGTCGAGCGCCATGATTCGGTTGCGGAGCGCCACGTCCCGCTCGGAGTGATCGAAATCGGCGTACTCGGTGCCGCAGAGCTCGTACACGGCACGATATTGATGAACGAGCCAGCAGACCTTCTTCGGATGCCGTGCGAAGTACGTCGGAAATTTCGTCGTGATGACGAGATCGATCGGGCGTCCGTTGCTCTCGGTGAGATCCAGCATGCGCCAGGCTGCCGCATGCGGCAGGATCTCGTCCTTCGGATACCACTTGAAGGGCAGCGAAATGCGGTCTGTCGCGATGCCGCGCGCGCGCAGCTCGGAGACGAGCTGCCGAACGAGCAGCTCCGCGCCTCCGCGCACGAGCGGCACCTGCGTTTCACAGACGAGAGCTGTGTGGACGGACATTATCTGAAAGTGCTGGATGCAAAACGCACGGGTGACGCGTTTCAGGCGGCCCGCGTTACGTCGCAAACCGATAATTGATCACGTCGCCGTCCTTGACGATGTACTCCTTGCCTTCGAGACGGACCTCACCGTGCTCCTTACACGCAGCCATCGAACCGCGCGCGACGAGCGCGTCGTACGAAACGACCTCGGCGCGAATGAATCCCCGCGCGATGTCGCTGTGAATCTCGCCGGCTGCTTCCTGCGCTTGCGTCGCGCGCGGGATGGACCATGCGCGGGTTTCGTCCTCTCCTACGGTGAAAAAGGAGATGTAGCCGAGAAGCTCATAGCTCGCGCGAATCACGCGCGACAGTCCTGATTCGCTCAGACCAAGGTCCGCAAGAAACGCTGCCGCGTCGCGTTCGTCGAGGCTCGCAATTTCGAGCTCAATCTTCGCGCATACCGGGACCGCGCGCGTTGCGGCTCGTGACAGAAACGCGGTCAACCCCGTGCGCGCGGCGGCTTCGTCGACGTTTGCGGCGGCGGAAACGTCCGCTTCATCGAGATTGATCACGAGCAGCAGCGGCTTCGCAGAAAGGAACTGAAAGCCGCGCAAGCGGCGCAGATCGTCTCCCGTCAAGCCGAGAGAACGGAGCGGCTGGCCGTTTTCGAGCGCAGTCCTGCATCTGACGAGCAGGTCACGCTCTCTTTCGAGCTCCACCGACTTGTTCCTTTTCAAGTCTCTCTCGAGACGCTCGAGGCGTCGCTCGACAACGCCGAGATCCGCGAGGATCAGCTCGTCTTCCATCGCCTGGGCGTCACGCGCGGGATCGACGGAACCTGCCGGGTGCGGCACGGCTTCGTCGCGAAAGGCCCGCAAGACGTGCACGAGCGCGTCGGCCGTCTTGTAGCCGACGACGTCAACGAGTGCGGCTGCGCCTGCGCGACCCGGCGCGATGAAATCGGTGAACTCAATCGTCGCCGGCACCTCCTTGCGCGGCTTGTACATCGACGTCAGTCGCGTCAGTCGGTCGTCAGGAACCTTGGAGATTCCAACGGCCGTTTCCGTCTTTCCATGTCCGCGGGCTGCTTCCCTGACGCTGGTCATGAGCTGAAACAAGGTCGATTTTCCGGCGGAGGGCAGACCGATCAACGCAGCGTGCAGCATGAAGAGCGGATGGAAAGCCGCCCATCGTAGCACGCGGACTTTCAAGTCAACGGCCCCCGCCTCGCATGTCAATGGCTTGACACCGTCGCAGAAGCACTGGCGAACGAAAAACGTAACCCACACGCAGTGAGGGATTTGCGCGCAGTTAGACATTGACAAGTTTCGCCTCGTTTTCTACTATCCGATGGACCTTAGTGGACCGAAATGGAGTAAGGCGTGTTACGCGGGAACGCACCGGCAAAGATCGACGACCGGGGCCGGCTCAAGGTGCCTGCGGCCTTTCGAGCCGTGATCCAGGAAGAGCACGGCCGCGATCTGTTCGTCACCAGCGTGACGGGCGACTCGGTGCGCATTTATCCGATGCCGGTGTGGCTCGAAATCGAACGGAAGCTTGCCGACATGCCATCGGCCCTGCCGGCACGCATGAGGTTTCTGGACCGCGTGAACTTCTTTGGCCAGGTGGCGGAGATCGATCCACAGGGGCGGGTGCTCGTTCAGCCGCGGCTTCGAGACAGCGCGCAAATTGTCGGAGACGTCGACGTCCTCGGACAGCAGACGTTTCTCGAAGTGTGGAACCACGACCGGTTCGTCGCCAAGTTGACGCGCGACCCGTTCACCGATAGCGATGCGAAGGCGTTGGCAGAGTTTGGCATTTAGGGATTCGTTTGATGCAGTCGACTTCCCCCGCGGCGGCTCGCGGCCCAGGTCATCCGGCAACCACTGCGGACGGCTGAAAGCCGCGGGTCGCAAGCGTTCGACGCGCCGTGAGCGCAGGGCACATTCCCGTCATGCGGGAGGAGGTCGTCACGCTCCTCCAGCCGCAGCGGGGCGGTCTCTTCGTCGACTGCACGGTGGGGCTCGGTGGCCACGCCGCGGCGTTGCTGGCGGCGGGAGCGACTCGGGTGCTTGGCCTGGATCGCGATCCGGCTGCGCTGACACATGCGCGAGCCGCGCTGACACAGTGGGCGGAGCGCGTAGAACTGGTACATGCGGACTATCGCACCATCGCCGAACTGCTCGACGCCCGCGGGATCAGCGTGGTGAACGGCATTGTCGCGGATCTCGGCGTGTCGTCCATGCAGCTCGATAGCGCAGGCCGCGGCTTCAGCTTCCGCGGGGATGAGCCGCTCGACATGCGCATGGATCCGACACGCGGTGAAACAGCGGCTGACATGCTCGCACGTGTCGATCAGGTGGAGTTGGCTGACGTGATTTATCGGTTTGGTGAGGAGCGGCATTCGCGTCGTATCGCTCGCGCGATTATCAGCGCGCGTGATGCCGGCACGCTCACGACGACGAGGCAGCTTGCGGATGTCGTCAGGCGCGCACTGCCGCGCCGAGGCTGGGAACGAATCGATCCGGCGACGCGCACGTTTCAAGCGCTTCGCATCTGGGTCAACCGCGAGCTCGAGGGACTGGATGCGTTTCTGACAACCGCAGCCGCGCGATTGGCGGGGGGATCGCGGCTTGCGGTGATTGCATTCCACTCGCTCGAGGACCGCATCGTGAAGCACACGTTTCGCGCGCTGGCGGGCTCGTCGACTCCGCCGGTTTACGTCCTCGTGACGAAGCGTCCGCTGACGGCGGGCGCAGACGAATTGGCCGCTAATCCGCGGGCTCGGAGCGCAAAGCTGCGCGTTCTC
>DASPWV010000531.1:0-5180 GCA_035637635.1 Vicinamibacterales bacterium
AGAGGGAACCAACGTCGTGCGATTAACCGATCACCGCGCGGCGGAGCAGGGGCCGGTGTGGGCCAGCGACGGCAAGAGCCTGTTCTTCACCGGCGAGCGCGACGGGCGCGGCGAGATCTATCGGGTCTGGCTCGCCGACAAACGTGTGGAGCGGATCACGCGCGGAATCGATCGCGCCATCATGCCGGCAACTTCGCCGGACGGCCGGTATCTCGCGTACGCCGCGCAAACGATCATGGATTTTCAGATTCATCTCGTCGATCTGACGACCGGCCGCACGCAGCAGGTGACATCGGGCGGCGGCTCATGCCGGCCGTCGTTTTCGTCCGATAGCAAAGAGCTTGCGTTCGTGCGTATCGCCCAGGAGCCCTCGCGCATTGACGCCGTCCGTGAAAATGGCACCCGCGTGCTGTTCGAAGACAAGCGACTGTGGAGCTACTATCCTGACTACTCGCCCGATGGACGCTACCTCGCGTTCTCGGTGAGTCCCGAGCATCATCAGGGCGAAGATTGGGATCTGGCGATCATGGATCTGCAGCAGCCCGGCAAGTTCACACGCGTGACCACCGGGCCGGGAAACGATCGAGTGCCCGACTGGCGGCCACGCTCATAGGCGCTTCGCGTACGCGGCACGTCGCGCCGGAGGGCTCGCTGCGCTCGCAGGCTCACTTCGTGAGTAGGACTTCCTACCGAAGGCCTACGGCATAGGGCCTACCGCGCACAGCGCGGCCTGGCTGGCGCACGTGTCATTGATCTGTGCGGCTTTGGATGCCGCGGACCTCCTGGCGCTCGTTGCACCGAAAAAGTCTTCAGGAATTACTTCTGTGTCTCGGAGTCTCGGAGGTGCGTACGGCCTTGGTTGCTGGGGCTTTTGCGCGCGATAGTCTTGCCGATTCGAGGACGATGATGTTCTTGCGGAGAAGCTTGATGTCGTCGGATCGTCGCGCGTCCTTCAGAATGTTGCCGATGGCTTCGAACACCTGGCGATCCGCGGGCGAGAGCTGTCGATCGTCGAGCGCGTCGTAAAGGATCAACTCGAGATCCGACACCGTTTTCGGCTGATCGAACGAAATGAGGGCGCGGCCATTCGGCAGAGGCACCAGATCGATCCCCGCCCGGCGTTCCAGCGACGGCGTCGGTTTCACCGTGATGACCGCGCGTTGGCCAAAAATCGATAGGTCCGCCGGCTGATCGTCGTCTCGCGCCGCGCGTTTGGTTGCGAGACGGACGACGGCGCGGCTCAAATCGCGGTCGATGGCCGCGAGTCGCTCGAGCACCGCTTCCGGCAGCGTGAGCGTCACTGCACGCGAGGGCACCGCAAACTTTCGTGGCCGTCCCCGCCGCCGTTTGAACGCGCCGACGACCGTACCGATGACCGAACCGACGGCCACGCTCAATCCGTCAACGTTGGCCGCCACATCAAGAGTCGGCACGCCGTCGGCGGCAAATGTCACCAGCGTGGACGCGAAGAAGAATATGACGACGAGTGCGATCATGATTCGAGGTGAAGGTTGAGGAAATGCAGATTTGAGCCGTCACAGGAGCCACGAGGCGAGCAGCAGCACCGCAACAATTGCAACGCCGATCGCCGCCCAGAAAGCAACCTGCAGCATCTGCCGGAGCAGTCCGGCCTCTTCCCACGTGAACATCTGTTCGGTCGCGTTGTGCTACCGAGGTCTTGCGGCTAGAAGTAGCCGCGGCTTGCCTCGAAGATCTGTTTCTGCGGCACGAGGGACACTTCCGCTTTTCGCCGGAACAGCGTCGGCCACATGCGCATGGTCATACTGAGCTGCGACTTGCTCGTCATGAGCACCGTGTTCTTGAAGTATCGAAGCGCCGGGATCGGGCGTATTTGGTAGAAGAGCAGCTCCTGAACCATGTTGAACGAGCCGATGATGCGGAACACGATGTTGTCTGGCAGCGAGACGAGCTTCTTGAAGAGCGGAATCCAGCGTGGAGAAAACTTCACGAGCAGCCAGAACAGCGCCGCGATGTTTCGAAATTCCCGATCGTACGGGGTCTTGATGTTGATCTCGGTTGCCTCGGCGACATGTTTTTCCATGTCGAAATCCTTGTCGAGGTAACCCTTCTGCTTGGCGTATTCGACCAGCGGGAGCCCCGGAAACAGCAAAAACGTGTTGGCGCGCACGTAGTTCGATTTCAACACCATGTTGAGCTCGACGGTCTCGAGCGCGTTGTCGAGTGTCTCACCGGGGAGGCCCACCATGTTCGTGGTCAGCACCTTGATGCGCTTCTCACGCAGCAGACGGGCGCCTTCGACAATGTGATCGTTCTTGGATTGTTTGCGAATGACAACTTCGCGAATCTCCTGATTGCCCGACTCGAGTCCTACAGCGGCGCCGTAGCACATGGCCTTTTCGAGCAGGTCGGCCGAGTTCTGTCGCACGGAGTCGTAGCGGATGTTGCAGTTCCAGGGGATGCCGATCTCCTTGGGGTAGACCTCGGCAAACTCCTCCAGCCACTTGTAATTGTTCCGGATGAAAAACAGGTCGTCCGAGAAGTGCACGTGCTTCAGCGGATAGCGATCCTTGATGTACTTGATCTCGTCGACGACTCGGCGCACCGACTTCCGGCGCAGGTAGTCAGACTTGGTTTCCTGTCGATACAGGCTGCGAATCACCGGCTCGTGACAGAAGGTGCACGGATAGGGACAGCCCATGCTCGAGATGAAGCGCTTCATCGGCATGTCCCGCAGGAATCCGTACTTGTAATACAGCTCGCGATCGGGCGGAGGCAGTTCATCGAGCGGCACCGCGGGGCGAAGCGGGTTCTTGTGAATCGTGCCGTTCCGCGTTTTGATATACAAATTGCGAATGCCGGTCACATCGGAGTCGTGCTCCATCGCCTCGGCCAGCTCGAGCATCGCGTGCTCGCCTTCACCGCGACAGATGATGTCGATGCCCGGCTGATCGATCATCTCTGGCGAGTAGGTCGGGTGCGGCCCGCCGACGATGATCGGCACGTTCAGGTTCTCTTTGATCTGCAGCGCCAGCCGCTGAATCGAATGGTGGACGCCGGTCAGCGCCGAAAAGGCGATGAGGCCGGGATCGTATTGGCGAATGGCGCCGATGAGATCGGGCGTGTGCGACACGAGGAGGAGGTCGGACTCGTGTCCGTGAGCCTTGAGGATTCCTGAAAGATTCGAGACGCCGATGGACTCCTGGATGCCGTTGTTCTGTATGAAAAGAACTTTCATGTTCAGGTATCGGGTAAAAGGTAACACGAATCTCCTGACAAATCTGCGGCTGGCGTGATTTTCTCGCAGGAAATCCGCGCACTACCTGTCGGGTATCATGCGGCTGTGCGGTTCTCGTGGCCGCGGGCTCTGCTGGCCTTGCTCGCGGTCGTCCTTTTCAGCGAAGTCGTGGTCATCTCGCCGCATCCCGGCACAGCGGCGGTCGTCGCCTCCATCATCTGGATCGTCGCGCCGGGCGTTGTCCTGGCGCGCCGCGCGTTTGGCGCACGTGAGCCATCAGGCATCGGCGCGTGGCTCGTTGGCCCGGCGCTGGGCTTCGGCATCGGCGTCTTTGGGATGCTGCTCATCTGGGCTGCCGGTGTTCAGAACTGGGTTGCCATCGCCGGCGGTCCGTTGCTCACGTGGTCGATCGCGGCGCTGGCGAAACGCGTTGGCGGCCCGACACTGCGCCTGCCGGTGTTCGATCGACGCGATATCGCGGCGGTTGCAATTGCCGTGATGCTCGTTCCGGCCATAACGTGGGCGCCGTACGCTCATGTGCGCAAGCGTGTGGCCGATGGCGAGGCTTACCGCGCGTACTTCACGGCCGACTTTTTCTGGGCGATGACAGTCACGGCGGAGCTGGCAAAGGGCGAGGTGCCGCCACTCAATCCGTTTCTGAGAGGCGAGCGGCTGCATTACTACTGGATGTCGCATTTCCTTTCCGGTGCGTTGTACCGGAATGTGCGCGGCTGGGGAATGCTGATCGAGCAGGTGCTGCTGCTCGATAGTTTCGCGTTCAGCCTCGCGTTCGTTCCATTCTTGTACTTTCTCGTGCGTCTCGCCGGCGCGAACGCGGTATTTGCGGCGCTCGCCGTGATGGTGAGTTTTGTCGCCAACAGCTATGAAGGAGCCAACCGGCTCTGGATTTATCATCAGCAGCACGCGCCGCTCAGTCTCGTCAAGACGCTCAACATCGATGCGGTGACGCGCTGGTTTTATCAAGGCATGCCGGTCGACGGCCTGCAGCGGATGCTGTTGTATCAACCGCATCATCTGACCGGCTACATGATGGCGCTTGCGTCGCTCTGGTTGGTTGGATTCGCAGAAGACGTCACCGAGACCAGTGTCGCGCTGTGGGCCGGCATCCTGCTCGGCCTCGCATTTCTCTTCAGCACGTTCACCGCAATCGTGGTCGGCGCTGCGATGGCGTTGCTCTTTGCCGTGCGCCTGCTGGGGAGGCGCGCGTATCGCGCTCTGTGGCAGGCCGCCATTCTCGGCGGCGGCCCGGCGATTCTCGGAGTCGCCGCCAGCCAGGCGCTCGCGTATACCGATCCTCGCGCCGGCTTCCTGGTGATCTTCGGACTCAATCCGGTCGCCGTGCGGCACTGGGCTCTCGCCATCTTTCTGAGCTTCGGACCGCTGCTCTTTGCCGGCATCGCCGGTCTGGCGCGGGTCCGCTGGGTGATCGATCGCGGCGCCGCCCCCTTCGTGCTCGTGCTGAGCGCGTTCGCGTTTTATTTCTTTGCAGATGTCCCCAATCAGGAAGGCGTGTGGGTCGGGTGGCGGGCGGGCCACCTGTTGCTGATTTGCTTTTCAGCGATTGGGGCCGCGGCCCTGACCGCCGCGTGGCGGCATTCACGCTGGCGTCCCGTCCTGGCGATCGCACTCGCGCTCGCGATTCTGCCGGCCGTTCCGACCGTGGCCATCGACATCTACAACGCGCAGGACATCACCAATCGTGGACCGGGGCCGAGTTTCCCGTGGACGTTCGTGATTACGCCGCCGGAGCGCGAGGCGCTGGAGTGGATCCGCCGTGCCACGCCCCCGGATGCAGTCGTGCAGTACGAGCCGCTCCTGCGCGGGCTTACTGGAGCGCACTGGGTCGACATCACCGGACTCGCCGAGCGACGCATGGCGGCGGGAGTGTCGGGCGCAATGATTCCTTTCCAGCCATATGAGCAGGCGGCGGAGGACGTGCGCA
>DASPWV010000532.1:0-6039 GCA_035637635.1 Vicinamibacterales bacterium
CTCGGGCTGCGCCGCGATCAGCCGCTCCCCTGGCATTGCCGGCTGGTCGCCCACAGCGGGTGCGACAACGCCGACGACGATGGCTGCCAGAATGAATCCGCGAGCGAGCATGTGGTGTCCTCCTCTTCGGCTGAGGCAAATACGGAGTCAATCCAAACCTGTCTCACCCGCACTCCGCTCATGATCCCACCGACACTGTGATACGGTAACGCGGGTCGAAGCCAACCGCACATGAAAGGAACGCGTATGGCTCTCCGCTTCGTGCTTGTAACGATCGTCCTGAGCAGTCTGACCGTTCCGGCCGGCGCGCAAACCACAACCGCCACTGTCCTTGGCACGCTGACCGATGCGCAACACGCCGTCCTGCCGGGGGCGACGGTCACGGCCCGAAACGTCGACACCGGCACAGAGACGAGCGCTGTCACCGATACGAACGGCCGCTATCGGCTGGCCGCGCTTCGGCCGGGCACCTACGACATTCGCGCCGAGCTCTCGGGCTTTGCGTCGCGCGTCCGCAGCGGCGTGCCGTTGTTCGTCGGCCAGGAGGCGACGATCGACCTCGAGCTGAGCGTCGCGGGCGTGCAGGAGTCCGTCACGGTGACGCAAGAAGCGCCGCTCGTCGAGACCACGAAGTCTGACGTGTCGAGCGTGGTCGATCGCAAACAGATCGACGAGCTGCCGCTCAACGGGCGCAACTTCTCGGACCTGACGCGGCTGACACCGGACGTGCTGTCGAGCGACCGCATTGGCGGCATGCAAAGCAGCCTGTCGAACACATATCTTGTCGACGGCGTGACGAACGATCGGGCGTGGACTGGCGGCAATCGCGCCGGTTATTCCGCCGAGAACATCCGCGAGTTCCGCGTGATCACGCAGCAGTACGCCGCCGAATTCGGTCAGGCCTCCGGCGGCGTCGTCAACGTTGTCACGCGATCGGGAACCAATGCGTTCGAGCAGCGGCTGTTCATCTATCACCGCGATGATGCGCTCGATTCGAAGCCCGCCTTCGCGACGACCAAAGCACCGTTCGATCGGCAGCAATACGGCGGATACGCCGGCGGTCCGCTCCGCCGGCAGCGCGCGTTCTTTTTCGGATCGTACGAGCGCACGCATCAGGATCGCACGGCCGTCGTGACGACGCCGACCGAACGCGGCGACTTTCCCAACCCGACGGATCGGCACCAGATCTTCGGCAAAGTGGACTATCAGGTCACGTCGGCACACCAGTTGACGGGTCGCTTCAACGAGGACCGTTCCGACGAAATCAACAGCGGTGTGGGCGGTCGCAGCACGCTGGAGTACGGATCGACGAGCTACGAGCGCAACCACGACGCCTACTCGTCGCTCACAAGCGTGTTCGGATCGACTCGACTCAACGAGCTGCGTGCCGCCTACTCGCGCCGGCCCGGCGGATCGCGTCCCAATACCCCGAGCGGACCAGAACTCTCGTTTGCCAGCTCGAACCTGGGGAAGGCCTATTCGGATCCACAGGCCACCACGGAATGGCGTGCGCAGATCGTCGACAACTTCTCGTGGCACAAGGCCGATCTTGGTGGCGAGCACGATTTGAAAGCGGGATTCGATTTCAGCAGAGCCGTGCTCGACGGCTTTTTCTGCAACTTCTGCGACGGCCAGTTCATCTTCCCGAAGGATTATTTCGACCCGGCGGATCGGACCACCTATCCGAACACATACACACGACGGCTTGGATCCAGCGACTTCGTCATCCCGAACAATATCTCTGCGGCGTTCATCCAGGACAGCTGGCGCCCGATCACGAATCTGACGCTCAACCTCGGTCTGCGCTACGACTATGAGTCGTACGCGGGCATCCTGAAGGACAGCAACAACATCTCGCCGCGCCTGGCAGTCGCATTCGATCCCTGGAACCAGGCGCGCACGGTGTTCCGCGGCGGCGCGGGCCTGTTCCAGGACCAAATCACGCTCAACCAGTGGCTCATCATCGTGCTCAACGTGATCAACGCCACCGACTTCATCGTCCTGAGCAATCCGGGTTACCCGGATCCGTTCGGCGGAACCCCTCGTGCCCCGGGGCCGGCCAACACCGAGCTGTTCGATCCGAATATGAACACGCCGTATGCTCTACATGTCACGGGCGGCATGAAGCAGGATCTTGGGGACGGCTTCAGTGTCAGCGCCGACTACGTGTACGTGCGCGGGTACGATCAGCTGCGGCGACGCGATCTGAACGCGCCGGTCAACGGCACGACCGTGCGGCCCGATCCGGCATCAGGGCGGGTGCTCATTCACGAGTCCACCGGCCGGCGTGCGCATCACGCGCTGCTCGTCACCGCCGATCGGCGATTCTCCAACCGATGGCGCATGAATGGGTCGTATACGCTGTCGAGCACGAAATCTGACTCCGAAGCGCGCAATTCCACCGCGCTCCCCACCGATCAATACAACCTGAGCGCCGATTGGGGACCCGCTGACGTCGACGCGCGCCACAACCTGACGCTCACCGGTCACGTAACGCTGCCGCTCGACATTCAGTTCGCGGGCATCATGCAGTGGCGCTCGGCGTTTCCGTTCAGTCCCGCCTCCGGCCGCGACACCAACAACGACAGCCGCTCAGGCGATCGGCCCGATCCGGATCCGAATGGACGGTATCCCACCAACGGCGTGACGAAGTTCGGGCAGTTCTCAATTCCCGTCAATCGCCCCGGCACACTCCCGCGAAATGCCTTTCGCGGACCCAACTTCGCGCAGCTCGACATGCGACTGTCGAAGCTGTTCATGGTCGGGCCGAAACGCATCGAGCTGATTGCGGAAGCATTCAACGTGACCAATCGCATCAACTACAACTCGTACACGACGAGTATTCAGTCGGTCTTCTTTGGCTTGCCGCAATCGGCAATGGCTCGGCGCCAGGTGCAGCTCGGCGCGCGATTCGATTTTTAGGAGGATTCGATGCGCACACGGCGCTATCTGCCAGCAGTACTCGTGCTCGGTCTCGTCGCGGCATCCGCGAGGCCGGTCGCGCAAGCCGTCCCGCCGCTCGATCGGCTGCGACTGCAGATCGAACACGCGCTGCCTGCCGCGCGAGGCGATGTCGGCGTCTCGGTGAAGCACCTTGAAACGGGGGCAGAGATCGGCGTGCGAGCCGAGGAAACGTTTCCTCTGGCAAGCGCGTTCAAGCTGCCAATTCTCGTAGAGGTCTACGCGCAGCAGCGCGCCGGCAAGTTGAGCTTCGATGAAACATACGACTTGAAGCAAACCGATCAGCACATCGGCAGCGGCGACATCTCGGTGAATTTCGACCTGCCCGGCGTCAGGCTCAGCCTCCGGAACGTGGCGAATCTGATGATGATGATCAGCGACAATTCGGCCACCGATGTCCTGCTGACTCGCGTCGGCGCAGAAAACGTGACGGCACGGATGCGCAGTCTCGGGCTCAACGGCATCCGTGTGGATCGGACGACGCAGGAGCTGATCCTGGATTACGGAGGCCACGATACTGCGCGACTCAAGGGACTTTCGGCCAAAGAGCTGCGCCCCTTGACGCGGCGCGAACAGGAAAGCGAGAGCGCGCGAGCGGAGCGCGAGGAACGCTACGCAACGGATCCGCGCGATCAGGCCTCCCCGCGCGACATGACCCGGCTACTGGAGCTCCTCTGGCGAGGACAAGTCATCGACAGTCAAGCGTCCCTCGAGATCCTCGACCTGATGAAGCGCTGTCGTACGGGCGCCGCGCGGATCAAAGGGCTTCTGCCTCGCGACACGGTTGTGGCTCACAAAACCGGTTCCGTCGGCGGCACGATCGACGATGTCGGCATCATCTACCTGCCGCACAACGCCGGGCACGTGGCGATCAGCGTCCTCAGCAAGCGCACGAAGGCGGACTCGGCAGACGTCGAACGCGTGATTGCCGAGGTCGCGCGCTACGCCTATGATTACTTTGTCTTTACCGCGACCGCATCATCGGGCAGCGGAGCTGCGCCACGGTAACGCGGCGAATTCCACGTCGGGTTTGCTCGCGTAACCTGCCCGGTCGCGCCGCTCATGTTCTTCGACCGCCAGCCGTCGAAGATACGCCCGCAAGGCATCATGCACGAGTGCGGATCGATTGGCCCGACGTCGGCGCGACCCGGTCGGTGGGCTGCTATAGTTGAATGTTCCACCAGTCGCGTCCCTGTCGTCCAGAGGCCCAGGACGCCGCCCTTTCAAGGCGGTAACACGGGTTCGAATCCCGTCAGGGACGTACCACCTCATAGGTTCATGCGGTCGGCTGGTACGGACGTATCCCAAGCCTCGCTGCCAAACATCGCTCCTCAAAGTTCCGAGTTCAAAACTAGTTACCGCTGGCGCGTCCTGGCGTCGTGAGCGTCGAACCCTTCTTGGCGAAGATCATCGCAAGCAGCTTCGCAGGCTGCGTCTGGCTCGCGTTATTCGATACCTCATGCGTTGCGCCGGGTGGCTCGTAGAACATCTGTCCGGCCGTGTACGTCTTTTCCTCGCCCTGTCCCGAGATCTTCGCGATCACCGCGCCTTCGAGGACGTAGGCCAGCACGAACCCGGCATGGTGGTGGACTGGGCCGACGCGGCCAGGCGCGTAGTCGACGACGCTGACCGTTACTTCCCAGCCATCCATCGTCAGATTCGGGAGATCGCCCTTGAAGACCGGGGGGCGCGGCGCCGGGGCCGGCGCAGATTGCGTCTGGGCGCCAGCGTCACGATCGGACGCCAGCAGTTCGGCGAACAGCGCGAAGGCGGCGACGGCGTCTCGACGGGTCATCATCATGGTCGATCTCCTAAACGCGGGATTCCGTTTTGGCTGTTGCCACGTTATACACCAGCAAGCGGCTACGCTTCGGCCGCAATTGCCGGCGAACGGCTCGTGATTCTCCGCGAGTGTCCGCGAGTACTCTGATAGCGATGGGCGGTTTCCGGCGGTGCCTCGTCACGTTGGCGGTGACGATGCTGGCGGCAGACTGCTCGAGTCCGACCCAGCCGTCGCGAGTTGTCGAGCACCCGGATCCAACCGGTCCGAACACGCTCACGAGCGAGGAGCGCGCGGCCGGCTGGGTGCTGCTGTTCGACGGCCGGTCGACTTCGGGCTGGCGAGGGTTTCGCCAGGCAGGCATACCCGACGGCTGGAAGGCTATCGACGGCGCATTGACGCGCGAAGCCGGTGGCGGAGACGTGATCACCGCCGACCAGTTCGCGAATTTCGAACTGGCGCTCGAGTGGCAGATTGCCGAAGGCGGCAACAGCGGGATCATGTACCGCGTCAGCGAGGCCGCGGCGGCGACGTTCCTCTCGGGACCGGAAATGCAAGTTCTCGATAACGCGCGCCACCCGGATGGGCAATCCCCACTGACATCGGCTGGGGCTTGTTACGCATTGTACGCACCGTCGCGAGATGTGACGCGCCCCACTGGTTCGTGGAACCAGGTGCGAGTCGTCGCCAGCGGCAGCCACATCGAACACTGGCTCAACGGCGTCAAAGTCGTCGAGTACGAACTGGGAAGTGACGAGTGGCTCGCCAGAGTGGAGGCGAGTCCGTACCGTGATGCGCCAGGGTATGGCCGCGAAGCCACGGGCCACATCGCCCTTCAGGATCACGGCGATCGCGTCGCCTTTCGAAGCATCAAAATCAGACGAGTGCCATAGCGACCTGCAGCGATGCGGCTCTCCTGCGGCTCGCACATCCGTCGTGGATTGCCTTGGACTGAGACAGAAGCGGAAGCGGCTGGGCCGACGGCAGCTATAATTCCGTCGCACTCGTATGCTGGTCATCGCCGGGCGATCTGTGGCCACTGATGCTTTGCCACTCGGGTGTGTCCGATCGACGGCTGAAGCGGCGGCGCACACGGGTGGGTCAACAATCCATCCCGCGCGCATCGAGCTGCAACAGAACGCTCCTCGGAATCTCAAACGCCGCTGAGAGGTGACGCCATGAGCATGAAACGAAGAGAATTTCTGGCGGCAGGTCTCGCGCTGAACATTGGTTCGATGGCGATTGCCCTGGCACAGCGAGGCGGTGCAACGCTAGATCGCGCCGGCGGCGGTGCTCGC
>DASPWV010000533.1:0-2389 GCA_035637635.1 Vicinamibacterales bacterium
AAGGCGTGTTCTCGACATCCGCGGTAAGCGGCAGGTAAACAACTGCCCCAGGCTCGGGGGCGGCTCTCAGCCACTGCCCCACGGGCGTGCTGCGTGGCGGAGCCGCGGCCAAGGGCAGAGGGGTGTTCATGTACTCAATCATGAGGACGGCGAGAAGCGGTGCTATCCACTTGCTGCCCGTATTCTTCATCGCCGCGACTGTTCGTACTCCCAGTCCGGCAAGAACGACGACCCCAAGCATCGCGATGACCGCGAATCGCGCCGGCGCCCGAACGGCCTGAAATCCGTAGACGTTCTCGTGAAGCGCCGCATACAAGGCTCGTATGCCTTCCGGACCAAACGAAAGTATTCCGCCAACCAGGACAAGGGCCAGCGACGACAGCACGAGCGGCCGCGCATCGCGATACCACTGGCGCCGCACGGCCACGAGCGACAAGAGAATGACCGCCGCGCCAGGAAACAAATCGTGCTCGACCCCGGTCGTATCGCGACCGCCACGCGGCGTTCGTCGCGGCGCGAGCAGACCCGTTGCTCCATATACAAGATTCGAGGGCGGCACCTGAATGTAGCTGCGCAGAGACGCAGAATGGTTGGATGCTTCGTACAGCGTGCGGCCAAAACCTTCGGCTTGCTGCGAGCGAGCGTACGGAACAAGTACTGGCGCCGCAAGCACGGTGGCGAGGACGGCTGCCGCCATGAGACGCGTCCAGAGCCTCTGACTGCTGAACTGACCAGTGGACCACGCAAGCACAACGCCGCTGACTGCCAGCGCAATAGCAGTCATCAGCCCGTAGTAGACAGTGGCAACTGTCTGCAACGCCGTCGTCAGTGCTAGCAGGCCAGCATCTCGCCAACGCCTCCCCGCGGCGAGACGATGCAGGCACAGCAACGCGAGCGGCATGAAATAGAGCGCTTGCAGCTGAATGTGGAGAAGGTGAGCGGTGCGATACGGCCAGCAGGCCCACGCAAGTCCTGCCGCAAGGGCGCCCGTCCGCGAACGGGTCACGACCCGGGCGAACGCATGCATTGCCAGGCCGCTCAACGCAATTGAGCCGACGACGAGCAGGTTGTACGCCAGGACTACGTCATGCGTCAGCGCATACACCGGCGACAGCGCCAACGACTGCAGCAGGAAATGGTCGGAATACGCGAGGGTGTTCTCGGCGGGATAAAAAATATTCGCGTTGAACACGCGGCCCGTCAGGACCGACATCGGATCAGTCGTCCACGCGCGCAGTCCCCATCCGAGGATCCAGAGGTTGAGAAAGGGATCGCCGGGACCAACAGGCGCGCCGAGCCGATCTCTCAGATGAATGGCGAGCGGCCAGGTAATGATGCAACCCGCCGCGATGTAGACCGCAACAACTGCAAGCGGCCGGCGCACGCGATTACGCGCCGAGCTCGCGTTTCAGCAGCTCGTTGACGACTTTCGGATTGGCTTTTCCCTTCGACGCCTTCATGACGTGGCCCACGAGAAACCCAAATGCGTTGTTGCGGCCCCTGCGAAACTGCGCGACAGCATCGGGGTTCGAAGCGATCGCATCACGGACGATGCCGGCAAGTGCCGTCTCGTCGCCGATCTGCGCCAGACCTTCGGCCTGAACGATGTCTTCGGCAAGTCGACCGCTGTCGTACATCTTTGCGAAGACGTCCTTGGCGACGGTGCTGCTGATGAGCCCGCGATCGACGATGCGGATGAGACTGGCCAACGCTTCAGGTGTGAGCGGAACCTGCTCGATCGGCACGCCTCGCTCCTTCATTGTGCGCAACAACTCCCCCATGATCCAGTTGCTTGCCGCTTTGGCATTGGACGAGGCGCGCGCTGTCGCTTCGAAATAATCCGCAAGGCCCCGGCTCTGGGTGAGCAGGTTGGCGTCGTACTCCGGGAGGCCGTAGTCCTGAACGAATCGGCGCGCGCGTGCTTCGGGAAGCTCGGGCAACGACACGCTGATTCTCGTTCTTCGCTCGCTCGTCACGACGAGCGGCGGGAGGTCGGGTTCGGGGAAGTAGCGATAATCGTGCGCTTCTTCCTTGCTTCGCATCGAATACGTGCGGCCCTGAGCCGAATCGAACAGGCGCGTCTCCTGCACGACGCGCCCGCCGTGCTCGACGACGTCAATCTGCCGCTCGATTTCGTACTCGAGCGCCTTTTGGAGATAGCGAAACGAATTGAGGTTCTTCACTTCCGCTTTCGTGCCCAGCGTCGTCTCGCCGCGGCGTCTGATCGACACATTCGCGTCACAGCGGAGGCTGCCCTCTTCCATGTTGCCGTCGTTGACGCCAAGCCACACGACGATTTGCCGGAGCGTCTCGAAGAAGACCGCGGCTTCATCTGCCGACCGGAGATCGGGCTCCGTGACGATTTCAATCAGCGGCACGCCCGCGCGAT
>DASPWV010000534.1:0-4899 GCA_035637635.1 Vicinamibacterales bacterium
CCTTGTCGCGGAACCGTCCGCCCAGGAGCGTGGATGTCGGCACGTCGAGAATTTTTCCCGCGAGATCCCACAACGCCATCTCGATCCCGCTGACGGCGCGCATCAAGTTGTGCGCGGAGCCATCAGTCCGTGTGCCGCTCAGATCGCGCGTGCCTTCGCCCATTTGCGTGTAGAGCTTGTCGATCTCCAGGGGATCCTTGCCCACGAGCCACGGCTTCAGCGACAACACCTGCTCTTTGACGCCGACGGCGGGCGAGCCGTACGCCTCGGCGATCCCGTACGGCCCCGCGTCCGCTGTGACCTTGACGAGTGTGTACGTGCGGCTCGGGCCCTGCAGCAGCATCACCTGGAGGTCGCGGACCTTCACGCGTTTCCGTTCTGCGGCGGCCATCTTCTCAAACGGCGACAGGAAGGGCAGCACGAACGGCGCTGCGCCGAGGCCGCCGAGGAACGCTCTTCGGGAAAAACCTCGCAATTCAGTCATCCTCCTGATCTCTGCGCACGTGAGGAGAAATTACTCAACGAGTGCTTGTCGTGTCGAGCACAATGTCGGATCATCACTCGCGGGGGGCTGAACGATGCGACTGTTCCATGGGTTCATAACGATGATCCTGTACCTGGTTGTCGCCACATCAACCGCGGCTCAATCGCAGATCACGACGGGTGTTATCGACGGCACGGTCGTCGATACGAGCGGCGCGGTTCTTCCCGGGGTAAACGTCGAGATCCGCAATGTCGAGACCAACCTCGCGCGCACGTTGACGACCGATCGTAACGGCCGATTCGTGGCGCTCCAGCTGCCGCCTGGGCGCTACACGGTCACCCTGACCTTATCCGGGTTCGCGACCGTCGTACAGGAAAACGTGGTCGTTACGGTCGGCGAGACCGTGCGGCTTACTCCCGCCATGAAAGTGTCAGGCATCTCCGAGACGGTTACCGTCACTACTCAGTCGCCGGCGGTCGAGACGAGCCGCACGGCGTCGTCGAGCACACTCGATCAGACGACAGTCGAAACGACGCCGATTCTCGGGCGGAAATTCGAGGATCTCCTCACGCTCACGCCGGGCGTCAGCATCGTGCAGGGGCCGGATGGCGACGAGATCACCTTCGCCGGACAGCGTGGCGTGTTCAACAACATCAGCCTCGATGGCGGCGACTACACCAACGGTTTCTTCGGCGAGCAGGTAGGCGGCCAGCGCGCCGCGATCGACATCACGCTCGAAGCGGTCAAGGAGTTCCAGGTGATTGCCACCGGCGCCAGCGCCGAATTCGGACACACCGCCGGCGGCGTCGTCAACGTCATCACGAAGTCGGGGACGAACCAGGTGCGAGGATCCGTGTTTCATTACCAGCGCCTCGAAGCGCTCACGTCGAACACGGCGGACGGCAAACCGCTGACAGACTTTCAACGCGAGCAGTTTGGCGGTACCGTCGGCGGCCCGCTGCGGCGCGACAAGGCGTTCTACTTTCTGGCGCTCGAAGGCGTCCGCGAGAATTTCCAGCGGGCGAACCTGTCGGAATCCATCGGCACCTGTCCCGTCAGCACGCCGACTCTCGCGGCCAACGAATCGCTCATTGCGACCAATGCCGAGTGCCAGCGGGTTGCTCTGCTGCAGTTTTTCAATACGAGGCGGGGGCAGGACGAAGGGCAGCCGATCGATCACAAGATCAACAACAACGCCGTGCTTGGAAAAGTGGACTGGAATTTCACTCCAGCGAACAATCTGTCGGCGTCGTACAACTTCGATTACTCGAAGAACACGAATCAGACGTTCGACGTCGCGACCTATGGGACTTCCGCCAACGGGATTGAAGGCCCATCGAAGATCAACGTGTTCAATCTCAATCTGTTCAGCACCGTCGGAACCAACGAATTGAACGAGTTCCACGCGACGTTCTCCCGCGAAGATCGCCCGCGATCCGCTGTGTCGTCGTCGGTTCCCGCGGACACGGCGATGGGGTTTGCAACGACATTTCGATTCGGCAACCCTTTTTTCCTGTCGCCGAACGTCGACGAGACGGTGAAGCGCACACAGCTGAAGGACAACCTTTCGATCATCCGGGGCAAGCACACGTTCAAGGCCGGCGGCGAATGGATGCATACCAACAACAGTCAGGTGTTCCGTGGCTTCTTCGAGGGGCGGTACATCTTCGACAGCGTGACTGGCTTCTTGAGGTACGCATCACCCGCCGCCCCCGGAGGCTTCGGCCCATTCACGGTCGGGTGCTCGAACGGCAGCTATGTGACGGCGCCGGCGAGCTGTCCGGCCGGCACTACGACTACGGGCGGTCCGCTGCTGTTCTACCTCCAGAGCAGTAGCCCCGACGGCATTGCGCGTGACGAGGCGGGCGCGTCGGACATCGCCAACGAGGAGTTCGCGTTGTTCATTCAGGACAAGTGGCAGATCGGCCGCGGCCTCACCGTCGATTACGGGCTTCGCTGGGACGCCCAATTGATGCCCGAAACGGTTGATCCGAAGACCACCGCCTATGCCGCCTTCCTCAACGATCCGAGGTTTCCTTCGGACGGCACGATTCCCGACCAGTGGAAGGAGTTTCAGCCGCGCGCCGGCTTTGCGTGGGACCTGCAACAAAACGGCAAGTCGGTCCTGCGCGGCAGCGCCGGCATCTATTACGCGCGGCAGAACATGCTGAGCCAGGTGGGATCGGTCACGACCAACGGCATCCAGCAAAAGAGCGATTACCGTGACACCACCTTTACCGCCTTTGCAGATATGCCGGTCTGGCCCAACCCGCTCGCGCCGAGCGCCGTCCCCGCCGGCACCTTCCCGCTGTTTACCGGCATCCGCGTGTTCGACCGCAATTACCGCAATCCGCGCGTCTACAGCTTCAATCTCGGATTCGATCGCGAGCTGATGCCGAGCCTTGCGGCCTATGTTGACTTCACCGTCGCCAAAGGCAGGCACCTCACGCGATTCCTCAACTACAACGTGCACGGCACGGCGGCGGCGGCAACGCAGCCGGCGACGCGCGATACGACGACGTACGTCGGCGCGAATCCGTTCGAGCCGCAACTGAGCGACGTGTTCGTGACCAACAGCCGTGGACATGGTCTCTATCGCGGCGTCACCTTCGGCGTGCGCAAACGTTTTTCACAGCGCTATCAGCTCGAGGCCAACTACGTCCTTTCGAAGGATCAGGACGACGATTCCAACGAGCGCGATCCCTTCCAGGATCGATCGTTCAACTTCTACGATCTCGACCTGGATTACGGACCATCGGATCGCGACATCCGGCACAAGTTCAACTTCATTACCTACATGGAGCTGCCGCGGCAATTTCGAGTAAACGTTCGCATGCAGGGGCGGACCGCTCAACCCATCACGACGTCACCACGCGTGCTGAACGGCGACGATCGCGGCCGCAATTGGGATCGGAAAGACAACAAATACTTCTCACTCGACTGGCGGTTGCAGCGCGCGTTCCGCTTCGGCGCGCGCGGCGAGATCGTTCCCAGTGTGGAAATGTTCAATACGTTCAACAACGCGAACAACGTGAACCCGCTCACGACACCAGGGTTGTTCGACTTCTCCGGATTTCTCAGACTGGGAGTCGGGGATCCCCGCCAGGTGCAGCTGGCGGTGAAGGTGGTTTTCTGAGTGCGGACGGCGCGGCTGCAGCCGCGCCGTCATACGACGACCGATCGCGCGCGAAATAACGGCGGCGCGAGCGATGCATCGCCCTGTACCTGCACAAGCGATGCGGCATCGGCGGCCGACAGCGCGTTGAACAAGAGCCGCCACGCGGTTTCATCGGTCATCGTGGCGGTCATCTGAGGCCGTGATGCCCCTCCTTCGCGGAAGTCCCAACCTCGGTGGCCGTCGTACAGCACGGTCCACGTCCCGGCGGATCGACCCGTGACTTCGACGACGACCGACACGCCGGGCCGCGCGGGTACGTCTCGATACGCGTGCGGCAGGGCACGCATGGCGATCCGAAGCACCGCGCGCAACCAGTCCGCATTCGAAAACGCGCCCGCGCCCACCGCGTCACGAATCTGCGCGCCGTGATGCCACACCTCCGTGAATTCACGTCCGATGTCGAGCCACTGTGCCGAGCGCGTCTCACCAGCCCACGAGACTGCAAAAACGGCCTCGCCATCGAGATCCAGCGTCTCGATGAAATCGGCGAGCTCGATGCTGACGCGGTCGTATAAGTCCACCAGCACGCGCGTGCTCAATCGCTCGGCAGCGCGAATCCAGGTGGCGTTGAGATCGTTGATGAGCGCCACGAGATTGCGATCCGATGCCGGTCGCAGACGTTCTGGCAGCCGTGCCGCATCGCGATGGATGGACAGCCGGCGAAGCGCCGTGTCGACGAGATGCGCGGCGACATCACGAACTCGCCACGTACCCGCCATCGTCGGACGCAACCAGTCCTCCACTCCCAGCGAGCGGAGCAGCGCGACGATGTCGCGGCACAGTGGGCGAAAGAACGGCCGGGTATCGATGTTGGCCAGCGGCCTCACCAATAGAGCTTCAGGCCGATCTGCATCTGTCGCGGAGTATTCGCCAGGGTCGAGATGACGCCGAAGTTGTTGCTGCTGAAATCCTGGTTTGGCTCTCCCCAGACGATGCGATTGAAGATATTGAAGGCTTCCACACGGATGTCCATGTCCAACTGACGGGTCGCCTTGATCGACTTCGCGATACTCACGTTTTCGTTCAGGTTCCAGAAGCGGCGAACGTCTGGATTTGAGCGAGGCGCGTTGCCCAGTTCCCCGACCGGCTGGACGAACGCAGCCCTGTTCAGGAATCTGTCGACACGTGGGTCGAACTCGTCGCCGGCCAGCGGCGCTCGCCAGTCCGCTCCGGTGACATTCGGCCGATTGGTGCCGTTGAAGATATTCAGTGGCGCATTGGTTGTCACGCGAATCGG